>JALWLE010000046.1 GCA_026996605.1 Flavobacteriales bacterium | reverse complement strand
TGAAAGTTTATCTCAATTAAAAGTGTATCCTAATCCTATGCATAATGAATTAACACTTGATTTTGGTAAAACTTTGAATAATGTACAAGTCGAAATTATAAATGTAATTGGACAAACAATTTCAAATAGAAAGTTTAAAAATACACAAGTAATTCATTTAAACTTAAATATTGCTAAGGGCGTATATTATTTAAAAGTAACTGAAAACAATAAAGGTAGTAAAATTGTAAAAATTATAAAACAATAGTTTTTGACTAGATTTATATTACTAATATTCATTATATTTTAATTTAAATCCTTGATAAACAGAAAAACAAGTGTTAAAAAATTTAACATTACTCTTAATAATCAGCATTTAGTAGTTTCAAAAGATTACGAAAATATGATTATCAAAAAACAAAACCAATATGAATATCTTATAAAAAATTTACTCGACAAAATAATTGGCTTAAATAAAAAATGGTTTTAGAGCATAGCACGATAGTATAATTCCCTAGATCTGCATTTTCTATGAGGAATGTTAAAACAATTTATTACAACGAGTTACTATTAAAAAAATTTTTTTGCTTGTCCGACATTACACCTAACAAGCAAAAAAATAATCATAAAATCAGAGAACTAATAAGTTACGGAACAATTGCTGCCTGATTTTTAACGAAGTGTTGATTAATAAATTATTAAATCTAATAGTTTTTAAAACCTAGTAGATTTATGCAATTCATTAATAATCAATGCCATTTTGTTATAAATAGTTTTGTAATCCGGAAGTTTTTTATCCAAATAAATCCACATCATAATAGTTTTCTCTTGTAAAGGCAACTGATGTTGTTGTAACCGAAAACTCTCTCGCATCAAACGTTTGACACGATTGCGATGAACGGCTTTTCTAATCTTTTTTTTTGGCACCGAAAAGCCTACCATATAAGGTACGTCTTCAGGATAATCAACCGGCAAATAAATCAAACGCAAAGGAAATGACACTATGGAATGTCCTTGCTTAAACAAAGCATCAATCAGAAGTTTGCGTTTCAAACTGCGTTTGCGGGGTAAAGTATTTTTAGATTGTGGCATTTATTTTTTATCTGAATTTTCTTTTGGCTTTTCAAATGTTTTGACATTATTTTCTTGATTAATGTCCGCCATAAAACCAAGGGGATCAATGACAATGGCTTGAATATCGTCTTTTTGCCTATCGAGTGTAAAACGATATTCCGGTACCGGATAACGCCAAGCTTTTAAGACTTTGCGTGGGATTTCCGGAAACGGATTGTTTTTATGTCCCAGCATTAAATCCAAAGGAATATTATAGCTTTCTTTACTACCGTCTTTATATACGACAAATACATCAACCGGCATAGGCATGGAACCGGCATATTTTAAAACCACTTCTGTTTGATTGTTTTTAGCCACTAAACTATCAATTTGATAATCGATATGATGAATGGTGTGTATCCATTCATTTTGAAACCATTTGAGATTCATACCGGAAGTTTTTTCGGCTATACGGAAAAAATCATCGGGTTGGGGATGTTTCATCGCCCAATTTTTATAGTAATTTTTGAGAGTTTGATTGAGTTTGTCAAAACCCATAATATAGCCCAATTGACTTAAAACCAGTTTACCTTTGTCATAAGCATTAATCCAATAAGCCAAATTGGTTTGATAATGATCGGAATGGGTTGACAAAGGTTCTTCCTTTCCTTGATTAACTAAATACAAATAGCTTTGATAAGAACCTTCAAACGGATTGGGCGATTGCTCTCCGTTTACCGCCACATTTGCCATATCTTGAATAAAGGATGTAAAACCTTCGTCCATCCATGGATGTTCGGATTCGTTGCTTGCTAAACTAAACTGAAACCAAGCATGTCCCATTTCGTGTTGGACGGTGCCACGCAAACTGTTAAAAGGCTTATTCCCATTGACAAAAGTGCACATGCCGTATTCCATACCGCCATCACCGGCTTGTATGACACTATATTTTTTATAAGGATAAGCGCCTACAAAACTATTGTAAAATTGCATAGTTTTGACGGCAACAGGTTGTAGTTTTTTCCAATTTTCTTTGATATTTTGACCATCTTGATAAAAGAAATGCAAACTTAAACTGTCATTAACCTTTACAATATCATGCACATAATCAGGGTCAGCCGCCCAAGAGAAATCATGTACATTAGGCGCTACAAAATGCCAAGTGAGTTTATCACTTTGCGGAATATTCAAAGGTTTATCCGTAGGATAATTTTTACCGACTTGCTCCGGATTTTGCAAATAACCGGTTGAAGCCACCGTATATTTTTTATCGATATGAATGGTCACATCAAAATCGCCCCAAACGCCGTAAAATTCACGTCCGATATACGGGTCGGTATGCCAACCGCGTTGGTCGTATTCGCACATTTTAGGATACCATTGCGCCATGGAATAATCAATACCTTCACTGTTATCCCGACCGGCACGACGGATAATTTTAGGCACTTGCGCCAGATAATTCATTTCAAAAACCGTGGTCGCACCGGGCATAATGGGGTGATTTAATTCTACTTCCAAAATGGTTTCTGTTACTTTAAAAGTTACAGGTTGACCGTCTTGCGTCAAATTATGAACTTTGATAAAGCCGATTTCATCGGGCTTTAAAGCTTGCAAAGTTTTGTCCATATTTCTATCGGGGTCAGGAACGGCCCGGGCTTTCCAATCCATGGCACTACCGGGTTGAAAAGCATTCCAATACAAATGATAATAGACATTAGTCAACGTATCATTCGAATTGTTTTTATAAATCAATTTTTGTTTTCCGGTATATTGATGTTTTTTGACATCCATATCCACATCCATGGTGTAATGCACATATTGTTGCCAATACCCACGTTTTTCGGGTTCTGACATGCCTTTCATTACTGGTTGAATATCAACATCTTTTGTGTTTTCGACAAGATTTTTTTGCGATTGACAACCGGTAAGCATCATACCGGCAATTATGAATAAACTTAAATACTTCATAAAATTTATTTTTTAAAATGACGAATATACGATTTAATTTGACTTTTTTGTTCTAATGTTTTCGAAAAAAATGGAAACGATTACAGCCGCATAATAAATTCAATATAGTTTTCCGGTGTAATGGTCTTTGTAACGGCATTTGGATAGGTCTTTAAAAAAGCCGCCGGAAGTTTTTTAATTTTTTTCGGATTCCATTTAATTTCATAAGCATATATGTTGCCGTCTCGTTCTTCAATATAATCTATTTCTTGTCTGTTATAGTTGCGCCAAAAATAGGAATGGGCATATATTTCATGATATTCTAAAAATTTTAATCTTTCGGTGATAATAAAATTTTCCCATAGTTTACCAATCTCATTAATCCGGGAACGAGCAGGCGAAAAATTATTGATGACGGCATTCCGGATACCTAAATCATAAAAATATATTTTTCTTGATTTTTTGATTTCATTTCTTGGATTTTTACCAAACGCAGGCAACCTGTAAATAACAAAGGTTTTTTCCAATAAATCAATATAATGTTCCACAGTTTCTTTGTCCAAACCCACATTTTGTGCCACTTCGTTGTATCTGACCAAATCACCGATTTGATAAGCCAATGTTTGTAATAATTTCATCAATTTATCAGCTTTTTTGATTTTGTTCAGTTCTAAAATATCTTTATAAAGATAACTGTCCGACAATTCTTTTAGCCGTCTTTTTGCATCTGGTAAATTCAAAACAATTTCAGGATAATAACCGTAAACCAAACGATTATCCAGATTTTTATGTTCTTCAAAGGTGCCGTGATAATTAGCCATTTCTTCGAATGCAATAGGATATAATATGTATTCAAACTTGCGCCCTGTCAATGGTTCTTGTATTTCGTTTGATAAATTTATAACGGAAGAACCGGTCAAAATCAACTGAATATTATCAAAGTTATCAATGAGAATTTTTGCCGATAAACCAATGTTCTTGATTCTTTGCGCTTCATCTATGACAACAATACTATTTTCCTTTACAAAATTTTTGAAAACGGATAAATTTTGAGATTCAAACAATTCTCTGGTTTGCAATTCGTCTGCATTAAACCATAATACATCTTTAAGACGAGCCGTTATTTGTTTGATTAAGGTTGTTTTACCGACTTGTCTGGCACCGTAAACTATAATCGCTTTACCTTGAAACAAGCCTTCAATAATATTTTTTTCGATTATTCGATTGATCATTAGCTGCATTTTGTAACAAAAATATGAATTTTTCGGTTACAATCGAATAAATTATATGAATTTTTCGGTTACAATCGAAATATTTATTTTTTTTAACATGATTTTAGAGCTGTTTACTTTGTTGGTTGCAACTAATATTTACTTTCCGATACAAAAATTCCTAAAAATATTATCGAGCAAATCATCCGTAGTAATGTCCCCTGTGATTTCACCCAAACTATGTAAAGCCGCACGTATATCAATGCTTAACAAATCGCCGGATAAATCATTGTTTAAGCCGTTTTCGACTTGGATAATACTTTGCAAGGCATCATTCAGGGCTTTGTAGTGGCGCGCGTTAGACACGACTACTTCATTTTGGTCTAAAACGCCTTTATTGACCAAAGATACCAGCTCGTTTTTTAAACTTTCCAAACCGGTTTTGTGTTTAGCCGAGATTTCAATAACCGGATATTGTTCCATATCGATTTGGTATTCTTTCCGGTCAATTTTATCGACTTTATTGACAACAATCAAGATTTTTTTATAAGGATATTTTTGGCTGATACTTTGTATTTCTCTTTCAAATTCCATTAAAACCTTTTGGTGATGCGGTTCGTGACAAGAAGCATCTTTACTCAAAGCACAAGCATCGATCAAGAAAATAACTATTTTGGCCTCCTTGATTTTTTCGTAAGTTTTTTGGATACCGATACGTTCTATTTGGTCCTGGGCTTCACGAATACCCGCCGTATCGATAAATCGGAATCGGATACCGTCCAATATCAGTTCGTCTTCAATGACATCACGCGTAGTACCGGCAATATCGGAAACAATAGCACGCTCTTCGTTGAGCAATGCATTGAGTAACGTAGATTTACCAACATTGGGTTCACCTATTATGGCAACCGGAACGCCTTCTTTAAGCACGTTACCCGTTGCAAAACTATCTACCAAATGTTTTAATGTTTGTTTAATACGTTGCACCAAATCTTTAAATTGTTGGCGGTCGGCAAATTCGACATCTTCTTCTGAAAAATCTAATTCCAATTCCATCAATGACGCAAAATGAATCAACTCGTCACGCAATTTTTTGATTTCACTCGAAAAACCGCCCCGCATTTGTTGCAATGCCAAGCGATGTGATGTTTCGCTATTCGATGCTATCAAATCGGCAACGGCTTCTGCTTGCGCTAAATCCATCTTGCCATTGAGAAATGCCCGTAAGGTAAATTCACCGGCTTGTGCGTGCCGAACATCGTTTTTTAAGAATAATTGCAATATTTGTTGTTGGATATAAGCTGAGCCGTGAAC
>JALWLE010000045.1 GCA_026996605.1 Flavobacteriales bacterium | reverse complement strand
GCCGAACCGGACATTTGTCTATCAGGTGCATTACCGACAATATTGTGGTAGATTTTCACCTTATTACAATTTTGAATTCTGATAGCGGCATCCGTTCGGGTATTCGTAATAATGTTATCATAAATTTCAAAATTTGTTGCCTGTCCTACATATATGCCGTCATGTCCATCGTTATGGATACGGTTGTTATAAAATTTTGAATTGATGTTATAAATAGTTTCATTTTGATTGAGATCAACCCCAAATTCTAAAATGATACCATCGGCAAGTCCGTTATGAATATACATATCATTAACGGTCACGTTATAACAATTTTGCAGTTGAATCATGCGGTAATAACTATTTCCTGATGGTTCGGTTTGATTGGCTCTATTGCCATTTAGCTCAAATCCTCTAATCGTAATATTTCCTGTGGTTATACTTTGATCCGGCATGATTTCTGTCAAAACAGTTCCCTTTTGTCCAATCAAAGGTTTAAATTGTGTTTGCCAGTTGGCATGGTCAATCAATTTTACAACAGCAGTTTCATCACCTTCTAATATGGTATTGGCTGAAATATAAATAGGTTCATCAATCCAAAATGTGTGAGGACCTTTCAAATGAACAGTCGTATATTCCTGGTGTTCAGATACATAATCTAGTGCGGCATTTATTTCAATTTGGTCACTTGTGCCATCACAATTATAATTACCACTTCCATCACCTGCAACATAAATGATTGGTGGAACCATCTCTATTTTATTAGATTTAGGTTCTTTTTTCTTGCATGCCGATATTGAAACAACTAAAATTGTTGAAAAAACCGTCAATGTTAATTTGTATTTCATTTTTTTTAATAAAAAGTTTATGCAATATACAATATCATTTGCATATTTCCTCATTTCCTCAAATTATCAGCAGAAACAATGTCGCAAATAGTTATAAACATTAAAGCTCATAATAAGCTTTGAAGTACAATAAATCCTCAATTCCTCAAAATAAAAGCAGTGATACCATCTGAAGTAATAAATATTCATTAAGGGTTATGGCAGACATTGAAGTAGTATAAATCCTCAATTCCTCAATAATCCAACGGCATTCGTGCTTTTGGTACCACGTCATAACCTGAAAACTTTCCGTCTAGATATTTAAGATATCCGACTATGGCAATCATAGCGGCATTATCGGTTGTGTACTCAAATTTAGGTATAAAAACTTCCCAACCCAAATCATTTTGTGCTTGTAACAGTGCTTTTCTGATACCCGAATTGGCTGATACTCCGCCGGCTATAGCAATACGATTAATACCGGTTTGTGCAACGGCAAGTTTGAGTTTATCCATTAATATTTGTACAATAGTATATTGAATGGAAGCAGACAAATCGGCTAAATTCTCTTGAATAAAACCGGGGTTTTCTTTGGTTTGTTTTTGTAAAAAGTATAAAATTGCAGTCTTTAGTCCGCTAAAACTAAAATTTAACCCGCTGACTTTGGGTTTGGTAAACTTAAAAGCTTTCGGATTGCCTTCTTGTGCATATTTATCAATGAGCGGTCCGCCCGGATAGGGCAGTCCCATGATTTTGGCTGACTTATCAAAGGCTTCGCCTACAGCATCATCAAGAGTTTCGCCTAGTATTTTAAAATCGAAATGATTATTGACTTGGACAATTTGTGTATGACCACCGCTGATAGTAAGTGCCAAAAATGGAAATTCAGGCAAGCGCATTTCGTTATCGTCAATAAAATGCGCCAAAATATGCGCTTTCATATGATGCACCCCGATAAGAGGAATATTTAATGCCAAACTCATCGATTTTGCAAAAGATGTCCCAACCAACAACGACCCTAACAGTCCCGGTCCTTCTGTAAAAGCGATAGCAGACAAATCGGATTTCTTAATTCCGGCTGTTTTTAAAGCGGCATCAACCACCGGCACAATATTTTGTTGATGCGCCCGAGATGCCAACTCGGGAACCACCCCGCCATATTGCTCGTGAACGGCTTGATTGGCAACTTTATTACTGATGATTTTACCATCTTTTAAGACTGCAGCAGCGGTATCATCACAGGACGATTCGATTCCTAAAATATAAACGGATTTATTATTTTTGTTTTTTGAATTTTCAGGCATAAAAATTGCTATTTTTATAGGCAAAATTAGCATTATCTTATCGATATTAAAAGATTTGTGAAAATATTATCCCGTATATTGATTATCTTTTTGATAATCAGCTTGTTGTTGTCGTTAATTTTGTCGCTTCCATCAGTACAAACGGCTATTGCCAAACGCTTTACTGATAAAATTAACGCCGATAAAGGAGTCAATATTAAGGTTGATAAACTGCAAATCACGTTATCGGGGGCTATTATTCTTAAAGATTTTATGGCTCTTGACGGACAGCATGATACAATTTTTTACGGTAAACGCTTACAAACTTATATCAGAAATCCTTGGACAATTAATGAAAATAACAACCTAAAATTCGGACATACAAATATTGACGGTTTAATAGGTAAAATTATCATTTATAAAGGTCAAAAACGGTCTAATTTAGATGTTTTTATAGATAAAATCAATGGTGAATCAACCAAAAAATCTACCAATGATAAAGCTTTTGGCTTATACATTCAACAACTGCAATTGACCAATGCCACTTTTAAATATTTTGATTATAATTCAAAGGATTCCACTATTTTAGATTTTAGCTATCTACAAGCAGATTTGTCTGATTTTGAGCAGATTGCCGATAGAGTAGCTTTCAATCTCAAGCATATGCAAATGCTGGATTATCGCGGTTTACAAATTGATAAACTACAAACCGATTTCAAATATGATGATCATAGTATTGATTTACAAAACCTGATTTTACAAACACCTAATTCCGATTTGGAAATGTCATTGCATTTTAGATCGCCGGACAAGGGATATGCTGATTTTAATAACAAAGTTAAAGTTGAAGCAAATATTAATAAGGCAACTGTTTCTTGCAGTGATTTGAATAAATTCAATCCGGTTTTTAATGCTGACCGCAAAATTTCTTTTAAAACTGTGTTGACAGGCACTTTAAATCATTTACTATTACATAAATTAAATGTTAAAACTGATCATCATATCCGGTTAAAAGGACAAATGGATTTGCGTAACATATTTAATGATAGAGATTTAGTGCTTGATAGCCGGTTAAAACATTTGAGCTTTTCTTTTAATAAGTTAAAAACATTGATACCTAATGTTTTGGATGAAAAATTAATCAATTCCTTGCAAGTATTTGGCGATATTGATATGACCGGAAAATTATCTTATGGTACAAATGATTTAACTACGGATATTGAGGTATTAACTGATCTTGGTGATTTGTCTATCAATTTGAAAATGAACAATTTGAATGATATATCTAGAACTTCATATCAAGGGCACGTCGTTACAGATAATTTTAAGATCAATGCGTTTTTAAAAAATAATATTGACAATTTATCAAGTAATTTTAAGGTAAAAGGGCATGGCTTGACACTAAAGTCTATGAATGCTAATTTTAACGGTAATATTGATGCGGTTAAATATAATGATTATACGTATCATAATATAATAGTTAATGGTGACTTTCAACGTAAATTATTCAGTGGGCAGATTGATATTGCCGATGATAATTTGGAAATGGCTTTCAATGGCTTACTCGATTTTTCAAAACCCAAACGCAAATTGGATTTTTATGCGGAAGTATGTCGGGCTAATTTGTATAATTTGAATTTTTCAAAGGACGAATTTAGTCGTTTTCAAGGCGAAATAAATGTCAAAGTAGAAGGTGCTGGAATAGAAGATGTTGTTGGAGAGCTTGAAGGACATCAAATTAAAATAGTCAACCAGTATGACACTTATTTATTTGATGATTTTAATTTATCATCTCAATTTAATGACAAACAAGAAAGACAAATCCTTTTTCATTCTACCGATATAATTGATGGGTATATCCGTGGTAAATTTAAGTTCAAATCCGTACCGGTATTGATACAAAATGCTTTAGGAAGTGTCTTTGCTAATTACAAATTAAAACCTTTTAAAAACCGGCAATATATGTATTACAAATTGCAGGTTCGCAATAAGATTATCAGTTTTTTAAGTCCGGGTTTAAAAATATCCAAAAATACTTTGATTAAGGGTAAAATCGATTCTAATGACAATCTGTTAAAACTTAAATTTTTATCAAATAAAATCTCTTATTTTGATAATAATTTTAAAACATTGAAATTATCTATTGACAATAAAAATCCTTTATACAATATTTTTTTAAAAGTTGATACCATTAATACGGGATTTTACAAATTTAAAAATCTACGTTTGTTAAATACAACCATCAATGATACATTATATTTAAAGACTAAATTTGAAGGTGGAAGTCAAGTTGATGATAAGTATGATATTGCTTTTTATTATACAATGGATCAATTGCAAAACTTTATTTTCGGTTTGCAAAAGTCGGTTTTGCAATTTAAAGATATACCTTGGCAAATTAACCCGGAAGTCAATTTAAACCGCATAGTATATAAGCCGGCTGCCGATTCTTTAAAAGTAGATGATGTCGGGATATTTCACCAACAAGAGCGCATTGGAATTTCAGGGATCAAGTACAAAGATTCTTTAGATTTTAAAGTAAACCTGGACAGTATCAACTTAACGCATATTACGCCCAAACTTAAAGATTTTGATTTTGCCGGACTCATCAACGGTAAAATTCATATTGCCAAATATAAAAAGGAAATTTTACCATCGGCTTTCTTAACGATTAAGCAGTTTAAGTTAAATAATGAATTATTAGGCGATTTGAATTTAAAAATCAGTGCTTTACCCGGTAATCATATTTTTGTAGATTTGAGTATTCTTAAAGAACAAATCCAAGCTTTAAAATTGATTGGCTATCTCGATTTGAAAAATACTAAAAAACCTAAACTAAACACTACTTTGTTGTTAAATGAGTTCCCCATAAGCCCATTGAAGAATTTGTTTAAAGGAACTTTTGCCAATATTCGTGGAAAACTTTCCGGAAAAGTACAATTAACCGGTAGTTTTGATAATTTATCCTATGACGGAAAATTGTATTTAGATACTTTCGGATTAAAAATATTGGCTTTAAATACGGATTATCAGTTTGTTAATCACACGATTGTATATTTGCATGATCAAACTTTTGAATTGAAAAATGCAAATTTTTTTGATAAAAAATTTAAAAGCAAAGGGAGTATTTCCGGTGTAATAAAGCATCATAATTTTGACAATTGGTATCTTGATTTACATATCAATACTGACAATCTACTCGTCTTGGACACCCCTCCGGATCCTTTGGAAATGTTTTATGGAACAGTTTTTACCGGTGGTAAAGCCCATATTTACGGCTACATCGATCGCTTAAAAATTGATGCCGAAATGCAGACCAAACCTAAAACGAATTTTGTGATTACTTTATCGGATGTTGAAACCATAGGCGACAACGATTTTGTCAGAATCATTTCAAAAAATGCTTATAAAAAAGAAAAACAAAACAAGAAAAAACACCGGAAAATTTACGAAGGACTGGAAATGAATTTCGATTTGGACATCACGCCCGATGCTCAGGTTGAGATTTTGTTAGACCAAGAATTTAGCAGCACCTTAGTTGCTAAAGGTAC
>JALWLE010000044.1 GCA_026996605.1 Flavobacteriales bacterium | reverse complement strand
CAATCCCGTGACGGTGATTCGCGAAAAAGCCGGCACCGGATTACCCAAATTGGTGGACCGACTCATTCAAGACAATTAGATTTTTTTAGGGCGTTCGAGCGGGCTATCCGTTTATAGCCGTTTTGCGCCGCACTATTGATTTATCGGCGGTGCGGGGGCTTCCTGCGGTCGCCGCCACCCGCCGTAAATCAAAAATGCGGCACTGCAACGGGCTAACACTGCTATCCCTAACGCCGGTTAAAAGAATCTAATCAATAGAGAAATAAATTGCCCTTTGTTTTTGCCTCTCGATTATAATTATCAATAGACAAATACCTTTGAGTCCCGACGGATGTCGGGAACACTTTTGTAATTAAACAATAATAAATGACCTTTGAGTCCCGACGGATGTCGGGACGACACCTTTGTAGCTTCGTTAAGCTATTTGATTTTTATAATTTATCTAAAAACAATAAATTTGCATTTTAAAATCTTTTAAATCTATAAATTATGGGTAAAGGAGATATTAAAACCAAACGGGGCAAAATTACACGGGGTACTTACGGCAAAACCCGGCCACGTCCCAAAAAGAAAAACAAAGCCGCAAAAACGGCATAGTTTTTTATCAAGGCAAATTTAATCTTTTGAATTTGCCTTGATTTTTTTCCTGTTTTCGCCATATTAATTTTGCGCAAAACCTAAATAGTTGATAGTGAGTGTTTTATAAAATTGTTTTCTTTTTTTGGGTGTCCCAGCAATGTTAATATTAGAAAAAATTATAAAATTTATTCCAAATCTTAAATCACAAATTTTCCAAAAAGCTTGGCAAATTGCGGTCATTACCCTCTGCCATACGAAGGTTTTCCGAAAATTTCAAGTTTCTCGGACGTTAAAAACAATCTGCTGTTCGAGCAAAACGAAAGTTTCTTATGAAATCTAGAATATTCAACCAAATGAATGGATAATTTGGAAACAAAAATTTCATGCGAGTTCAGATTGTTTAGGGAGAGAAACATAGAAATTAGGAAAAGTTTCGTAGGGTTAGATTTTTTTGTTACTTTTTTCATCGATGGAAAAAAGTAATGCTAAAATTTTTTTATTATAAGGTATTCCAGTGGCGAAAACAGGAGTTTTTAAATTTGCCTTGATTTTTTTTAGTTTTCGGTTATTTGCTGTTAGTGTTGGTTTGCCGTTATTTTGAATGTAGAAAAAATCTTAATCTAAATTATTTTTTCAGCTTGCGAAGCGTATTCTGTCTCTGTATTTTTCCCGTTGGCGTCCGTTCAAATTCTGGTAACATATAAATATTTTTCGGCACTTCATATTTTGATAGATGTTTTTTTATTTGTTCCGGTAAATCTTTGGGTATTTGTTCGGTTTCTAAAATCAAAACGGCTTTTTGTCCTAATTTAGCGTCAGGTAAGCCGGCTATAAAAAACGGTACTTTGATGATTGATTTGAGTTTTTGTTCAATCTGTTCCGGAATCAATTTAATACCGCCGCTATTGATGATATTGTCATACCGTCCCAACCAACGAAAATGTTGGTCATCAAGCAATTCTACCAAATCATTAGTAATAATTTGGTCATCAGCAATATCCGGCGCCGTGATCATCAGGCAATTTCTGTCATCTGTGTCAATATGGATATTATCCAAAATACGGTAGCCCTTTTTAATATCATCTTGATAAAAATCGTTTTCAGCGACTTGATTGAGCGGCATAACGGCAATATGCGTTATGGTTTCCGTCATGCCGTAAGTAGCATAAATCCGGTTGGGCAAATCGTAAATCTTATCTAACAAATTTTGCGAGACAGCCCCGCCACCGATAATCAATTTTTTGATATGATGTATTTTATCAATATTTTGAAACACTTGCAAAGGCACCATAGCACCAAAATCATATCGATTATTGGATAGGGTAGAAGCAATGCTCTGATTATCAGGATGAGTGACATCCAAATGCCAACCACCCAATAAGGCGCGCACCCACATCATTTTGCCGGCAATAAATCCGGATGAAAGATTGAGCAAGGCTTTGGTTTGAGGCTTTAAATCAAAAAAAGCAATGGTTTTTAAGGCGCTGTTGCGCATATGCAACTTTTTGATTTTAATTTGTTTGGGTGTTCCCGTAGAACCGGAAGTCTGTGCCGTGATAAAACTCTCATCATCAAATAAAGCTTGAACAAAAGTGGCATGTTCCGGTAAATTTTTATTGACATAACTAATCAAATTACTAGGGCTTTTAAAATATTGCCCGTTTAATTGAAAGTCTTTATGTATAAAAATATCCGGCATTAGTTGTTTGGAGTTTCAATCAGATTTATGATTTGCTATTTAGGCAAATATATAAATAAAAACAAAGGTGGCTTAAAGTATATATGACTTATACAGTTACAAGGTAATTTTGAAAATCGATCATTTAAAGAAACGAGTCAAAGCGTCCCGATTAAATTTGTCTTTTATGCACTTTTTTCAATACAAATTAACATTATTTCCGTTTTGTTTAAACAAACCTTTACCTGTTGATATATAAAAAAGCCCGAAATCAAATCGGGCATATATATTATAATAATTTTAAAAGAAAGATTCTATTATTTATTTTGTTCTTTTTCTATTTGTTCGTTAAATATTTGCATGACTTCATCGCTTATACCCATTTTTGAAAAGCCGCCGTCATGGAATAAATTCTGTAAAGTAACTTTTTTAGTCAGGTCGGAAAACATGGTAATGGTATAATCAGCACACTCTAAAGCCGTGGCATTACCCAAGGGCGACATTTTTTCGGCATAATTTAAAAAGCCATCAAAACCTTTAACACCACTTCCTGCTGTGGTTGGGGTAGGAGATTGAGAAATGGTATTGACACGTACTTTAAAATCTCGTCCGAAGAAATAACCGAAACTACGGGCAACAGATTCTAAATAGGCTTTATTGTCTGCCATGTCATTGTAGTCAGGAAAAACTCTTTGTGCTGCAATATATGACAGGGCAACAATACTTCCCCATTCGTTCATGGCTTTTTTATTGTACAGTACATTCATCACTTTATGAAAAGATAATGCTGAAACATCCCAACCGATTTTAGTAAATTTATAGTCTTGATTTGTATAGTGGTTACCACGACGAACATTGACTGACATGCCAATAGAATGTAAGACAAAATCAATTTTACCACCTAAGATTTTGATTGCTTCATCTACCAAATGTTCCAAATCTTCCATTGATGTAGCATCGGCGGGAATAATTTGGCTACCGGTTTTTTCAGCTAATTCTTTAATGGTACCCATACGTAAAGCTACCGGAGCATTGGTCAAAACAAATTCAGCACCTTCTTCGTGTGCGCGTTCTGCTACTTTCCAAGCAATAGAATTACTGTCGAGTGCTCCAAAAATGATACCTTTTTTACCTTTTAATAAATTATAAGCCATAAATGTGTGTTATTTTTGTTAATGCAGCAAATATACTGATTTTTTTGTCATCTGATTATTTTTCTGAAGCTTTATGGATTTAATATATTTTCTACTACTTATTATTTATGTATGATAGGTTTAACAAATTCATTTAGTACTACAGCTGTTGCTATCGAGGCATTTAAGCTTTCGGCTATAGCATCGTGTGATTTGGGAATATTAATACGATGCGTTGTCAGATTGGCTATAATCGGTTTAATACCATTACCTTCATTTCCGATTACTATAACTGCCTCTTGTGGAAAGCTGCTTTTATATATATTTTTACCATCTAAAAATGTACCGTAAACCGGTAAATTTATTTGTTTTAAAAAGACTGTTAATTCAGTATAAACGATTGACACATTTGCCAGTGCCCCCATTGTAGCTTGTACAACTTTAGGGTTAAAACAGTCAACTGTATTTTTAGAACAAACAATTTGTCGTACGCCAAACCAGTCTGCCGTACGGATAATTGTGCCTAAATTACCGGGGTCTTGTAAATCGTCTAGTGCCAAAATCAAACCGTTTGATGGCAAAGTCTCGGATGTTTGCGTTTTAAAAACAGCCAATGCGTCTTTTGGGTGTTGCAAACTACTTATTTGTTTAAGTTGCTTTCCGGTAATAATTTCTACAATTTCTGTATTGAGTAAATTATCCGGTTGTTTGGCAGCATAAATTTTTTGAGGAAAATAACCTGCCTTGATAAAATCTTTAATACTTTTCCAACCTTCAACAACAAAAACACCGTATTGCTTCCGGTATTTTTTTTGTTGTAATTGTTTGATATATTTGATGTCAGATTTGGTTATAGGCATGGCTTTTGTTTTGAAAAGATTAATAAAATAGAATTATCATATATCCCTAAAAAAAATTACTTTTGTAATATTGGTAAATTTATGAAAATACTCACAAAAATATTACTATTTTTTTTAATCGGGTTTATATCCGGTTCTTGTAATTTGTATCGCAAAATTCCTAAAGAAAAGCGATTGTTACGAAAAAACATAGTTTATGTTGATCAAAAAAAAGAATCTTCTGATAAAATTAATAGTTTGATTGTTTTACAACCCAATGCTTATATTTTAGGCTATCCGTATTTAGCTGATTTGTATATGCTTGCCGACCAACATCCTAATAAAACTTTTTTTCGTTGGGTACAGAATCATCCCAAAGCTTATCAATTATTAGCAAAGACACTTTCGCGAAAACAGATTATTCAGTTACAATATTATTACCGAGACATCAATAAAACTATACAAAAGGTAGGAAAAGCACCGGTTTTTATCGATACGAGTAAAATAAAATTATCATCTGACTTATTGCGATATTATTATATCAATCATGGTTATTTGGACGCTAAGGCCAGTTATAAAATTGATACGATAAACCATCATAAGGCTAAAGTTTTTTATCAAATAACCAAAAACAAACCCTATATTATTAAGAAATATGAGCAAAATATTCAATCACCTTATTTAGCAAAATTGTACAAGAAATATCGTAAAAAAAGTCCTATAAAACTTCAAAAACCTTATAATCGTGACAATTTTGTTCAAGAAAAAGAAAATTTGGTGAAGTTATTTAGAAATAACGGTGTATATCACTTTCAACCATCTTATGTTAATTTTGATTTGGTTTATGACAGTGTTCCTCAAAAATACATGATTGATGCCTATTTGAATATTCCTAAAAGGATGATTACCACTCAAGATACGGTATATACCGAGTCGTTTTTTGCTTATCGGATTAAAAATGTCAATATTTATTTGTCTAAATCTAAGGAAATTGATATCCGTCAAAAAAAAGACTCCGCTGTTTACGAAAAAATTAATATTTATGCGATTAATGATAGATTACGTTATCGTCCTAAATTATTAGCTCACTCAGTATTTATTAAGCCTGAACGTTTGTTTAGTGACCAAGACCGATTACGAACACATCGACTTTTGATGAGTTTGCAAAATTTTAAGCAAGTGTATATTCAATACGATGAAAACCCTCGGGATACGACTTTAACTGCCAATATTTATCTTATTCCCGAGAAACGATTTAGTTGGAAAGGATCGGTAGATTTTATGCATTCCAATATTCATGATTTCGGTGTTAAAGGTAGTATGTCATTTAGTGCTAAAAACTTATTTAAAGGGGCGGAAGTGCTTAATACATCTTTGTATTTTATGACAGCTTCATCAAAGGGCTTGAATACATCAGAACAACTTTTTGATGTTAATGAATTCGGGGCGGATGTAACTTTGAAATTTCCACAGTTATTGCTCC
>JALWLE010000043.1 GCA_026996605.1 Flavobacteriales bacterium | reverse complement strand
TTTTTGTATTTGCATACTCAAGGTTGGCTGAGTGACATGGCATTGCTGCGATGCCTTAGTAAAATTTAAGTGTTTGGCAACCGCCAAGAGATATTTTAGTTGTGCAATGGTCATAACAATGTTTTTTGATAAGGACAAATTTATAAAGAATTTTTATAATACAGAATAGTTTTATTAGTCAATTTTATATCATTATTATTTGATGAACTGATGAATTGATGAACTGATGATTTATTGTGCTTCATAGTATGTTTTTATACTTTGATGATTCTTACCTACTTCATACTTTAATACTGCTTTTGATTTGAGGAATTAAGAAATTGTCTCGTATCATTGAATACTTTAGTTTTTTAATGTTCGTTTGCTACTTTATATTTTGTTTCTACTTGCAATTTGATGAACTGATAAGTAGGTCGCTGAGTGTCCCGATGACGAAGGAATCGGGATGTACCGAAATGACCGGTTTTTTATTGAGAAATTGATGAGTGTGAAACTTATATGTTCTTATATGCTTTATATGCTTAAAGAATAATTGAAGAATTGATTTTTAACTTTCAACTTTTAAACTAAATCAAATAACTTTGCGTTTAGATAAAAGTAGAATGAAAGCAGTTTGGATCGTTTTATTGGGATGTTATTCGGTCTTGACCTTTGGTCAAAAGGATCGATATATCAATTTACGAACCAAACAAGTTGTGGTTACCAATCCGGTAATTCACATTGATACTTTTAGTATTCAGCCCTATTATTTTGAAGTATTAGACCAAAAGAACCAAGCCGTTCCACCGGTTTCATATCAAGTCGATTTTGTTAAAGCTCTACTGTTTTTAAAAGATTTTGAAACCTATAAAAATACGGAAATCACTATTCGTTACTTGGTCTATCCCGAGTATTTACGACGCACTTATCAGCGGTTTAATCCCGATGCCATCAGGCAAGATAGTCTGAAAAGTATCCGTTTATTGCCGGATAAAACTTATAAGCCCAAACCATTGGAAGGCTTGACAACCAAAGGAAGTATCACACGAGGCATTAATGCAGGTAACCAACAGAGTTTAGTTATGCAATCCGGTTTGGATTTAAAAATTGAAGGCAAATTATCTGATAAACTCAAAATCAAGGCGGTTTTGTCCGATGATAATCTACCCCAAGCATATGCCGGTATTTCACAATCGTACAAGGAGTTTAATCGTATTTATATGCAACTTGAAGCGCCAAATTGGCAAGCTACCGGTGGCGATTTACTGCTCGAAGAACAACCCGATCATTTCTTAAAGTTTAAACGTAAAGCACAAGGGCTGTCATTCCGTACCGGTCGTGATAGTACGCATTGGCAAGTAACCGGCGGTATTATTCGCGGACAATACGGTATTAACCGCTTTAAAGGTATTGACGGCAATCAAGGTCCTTATGTGTTAAAAGGCAACAAGGGCGAAACCTATATTTTTATCATTCAAGGCAGTGAAAAAGTATATGTTAATGGCAAATTATTAAAACAGGGGGCAGACAAAGATTATGTTATCAATTACGAAACGGCAGAATTACGTTTCAATCCGTCTTTTCCTATTACGCAAAACCATAGGATTACGGTAGAGTTTACGTATTCAAATCAGCATTATGTTCGGTATCTTAACTATAACCGCTATGCGCATCAAGGCAAGCAGTCCGATTGGGAAGTCTATACTTTTATCGAACAAGATGCCAAAACCCAAACTTTGCTTTACAATTTAGACCGGCAACAAGTAGAAGCCTTAAAAAATGCCGGTGATAGCCCCGAACAACTTTGGGTTACGGCTGCCGTCTCTTCCGGATATAATGAAAATAAGATTTTATATAAAAAAATAACCAATGGAAGCATCACGTATTTTGAATATGCCAATCAAAATGAACCGGATTTGTATGAAGTCCGATTTTCGTATGTCGGAAAACAGCAAGGTAGTTACAAGATTAAAGAGATTACAGCTATTGGAAAAATATATGAGTATGTAGGGGAACAGCAAGGCGATTATGAACCTAAAATTCGTTTAACCCCACCGGTTGGTCGGAGATATGCCGGTTTAAATTACCGGTGGCATCCCAATGCTAAAACCGATTTGCAGTGGCAAAGTTTGTTGAGCCATACCGACCGCAATTTGTTTTCACCATTAGATGACCAAGATAATCTCGGCGGAGCTTTACATCTGGATTTCAAACAACAATTATGGCAAAAATCCCGACAATCTTTATCGCTTAAAGCTTTATACAATTTTACGCATCAAAATTTTGTAGCATTAGATGCCTATCGTTCGGTAGAATTTAATCGGGAATGGCAGATAGACAGCATTTACGGCAAGCAACATTTGTCGGATATCGGCTTGTTGTATCAAAACGGAGACAATTTTGTATCAACCGGCTGGCGGTATTTCCGTTTGCGTAGTGATTTAACGGCACATCAAGCTTATCTAAACGGCACTTGGCAATATAAAAAATGGCAAACTGCTGCTCAATACCGATATACACAACAAAAAAGTGTTTTTGATTTGTCCGCTGTTGATTTTACACAAAGCTTAACCTATCATTTTCCTAAATTCGAGCTTTCGGGAAAGGCGCATTATGAAAACCGGAATCGTCAGCAATCCGATATTTTAGACAGTTTAAATTACCGTTATGCTTTCGGAGAAATACAATGGCAAAAGAAAGATACGACACGGTCCAATTGGCGATTGTTTTACCGGCGTGAGCAAAACGACAGTATCCGGCAAAACTTATGGCAAAATACCGATATATCAGACAATATTGGTGGTGAATGGCAGCATAAAACCGAACGGCATCATTGGCAAGTCTTTGTACAATACCGGCATAAAAATAGTTTTAGGCAGGCGGAAGTTAAAGATTATTTCAATCTTAAACTGGCATGGCAGCAGCATTATTTGAACCGATTTCTATCAACACAAATCTCGCTGGAAAGTTTTAACGGCAATACTTTGCGAGATGAAGTTATTTATGTTGAAACACCACCCGGACAAGGCGTGTATCAGTGGAATGATTACAACCATAACGGCATTAAAGAAATCAACGAGTTTGAAGTAGCTGTTTTTCAAGACCAAGCCAATTATATCCGTGTGATATTACCCTCAAAAAATTATGTTCCGACCTTAAATAACCGGTACCGGTTTCAGTTATCTATTAACCCGGAAGTTTGGCAAAAAACATCTTTTTTAAAACGAATTTACGGCATTTTACAGTTTGAAAACCAACACCAATCCGAACAAACGGATAAAAGTCGCTTATTGATTTGGCAACCGGCTCATATTTTGTCGCAAAACCTGTTATGGCAACAAGATTGGTTTTTAAACAGGGCAAAGAAGCGTTATATGTTGCACTTTACCTATCAATTTGCTAAGCAAAAACAATTATTGGTGATTGGTGCGCAACAGCATAATATGGAAGTTTATCGTTTACAAACCAAGCATGCTTTTATTGATGAATTGATTTGGAAACAAAAATTAGAACAACTGACATCGACAAACTTTTCAGAAAATTATTCGCAAAAAAATTATCAATTACAAACCAAAACACTTGAAGAAGGCATAGAGTGGCAGTCTAAACAAGGCAACCGACTTTATACCTATTATAATTATAAACAAAAAGTGAATTTATCCGGCAATGAAGACTTGCAAATGCATCGTGTGGGTTTGCGCTACAATTATATTGATGCCAAGCAAAACATGTTCAATCTTGATATGCAATTAGTAAACAATCTGATGCAAGGCGATACCTATTCACCGGTGGCTTTTCAAATGTTAGAAGGTTTACAAGCCGGCAAAAACATTGTGATGAATACACTGTACAGACAACGCATCAGTTCTTATTTGCAATTATATCTGACTTATGGATTTCGACTATCGGAAATACACCGAGCTGTACACACCGGCGGTATTCAATTAAAGATGGTTTTTTAATAAGTACATAAATAATGTTAAAAAATTATGTTATATTAATAATGATTATCTTTTTTTATGATTCTTCCGGGGTTACCAACAACAGTCATTCCATCCGGAACATCATGGATAATGACAGCACCTGCACCAATTATTGCCCATTTTCCTATTTTTATACCAGGTATAATCACAGCACCTGAACCAATATGTGCCCCTTCACCTACCTGAACATTGCCGCTCAAGGTTGCATTGGGTGAAATATGTGCATAATCACTGATAACACAGTCATGGTCAATGCTTGCTGCAGTATTAATGATGCAATGTTTGCCTATTTTTACTGATGAATTAATTACAGTACCTCCCATTATAACAGATCCTATGCCTACATTAACAGTTTGATCTATTATAGAACTTGGATGAATGGCTTGTCCGAATTGAACTCCTGTTAATTTATTAGCTAATAATCTTCTTGTAGCATTTCGACCTATTGAAATAAGATACTTATCATTCATCAAAATATTTTTCCAATCTATTTTATGTACTTGATAATCAAATAATGTAAAAGGCGCCCGGTCATCATAAATAGCGGTAACCGGAATCTTGTTGAGTTTTAAAATATCTAAGATAACTTTCGCATGTCCGCTTGCTCCGTATAAAATCATAAATCTATTACTGTGTTAAATTATTTTTCTTGTAATACTTTATTGCCTTTGAATCGCCCTATTGCTGATGCCCCCTCTACAATAATTCCTTCACTTTTAAATACTTTTTTGACAGTTAATAATAAAATTTTAATATCAAGAAAAAAATTTAGATTATCTACATACCAAACATCATATGCAAATTTTTCCTGCCAACTTACGGCATTTCTACCATTGACTTGTGCCCAACCTGTTATGCCCGGACGGACTTCATGGCGACGTTTTTGAAAGTCGTCATATAAGGTTAGATATTCTGGTAATAACGGGCGTGGTCCTACCAAACTCATATCACCTTTAAGAACATTCCATAGTTGCGGAATTTCATCAATTGATGTTTTCCGAATAATTTTTCCAATTCTTGTTAAACGTTGATGATCTGGCAAGAGATTTCCTTTAATATCACGTTTGTCATTCATTGTTTTAAATTTGACAATGGTAAATATTTGACCATTTCTCCCCGGTCTTTTTTGAAAGAAAAAAGGAGTGCCTTTATTAGCAATTGATAATAAAATACCGGCAGGCAACAATATAGGTAATGCTCCTATCGAACCGATGACTGCCAAGCAAAAGTCTAATATGCGTTTAATGTAATTTCTATAAATCACTAATTTCTTTTTTTTGATTAAAAAATCATATCTACGAATTGTTTTGAGCAAAGATACCAAATTTAAGTTTATTAGAATCTCTATGAAAAATATAATTGTTGAAATAAAGATAGGTGAACATTTATGATAATGTATATTAATTTAGACATTTTAGTTTTATTTATAAATTGAAAAACCTAAATAAAACTCAATTTTTCAATGATTAGGTTTAAAGATAATGTTATTAAGATTAAATTGAAATTAAATCGATTTTATATATTACATATGTAAATATGATTGGCGTATTATAATTATGTATTAATGAATTGATGATTTTCAGATTAGTTATTAGGTTATTAAATTATTTTCAGCGTTTCAACATGAGTGTTTATGTTATATAATTAATATGATATGACTTTATATAGTTATTTGTTTAAAATTTATCCCACTGGTTATCAACTGATTAATCATTTAATAAAAAATAATTTAAAAAATTCTTGACAAGGGTTTTAAAATGTTGTACTTTTGCACTCGCTTTTAACAACAAGTAAGCAGTTCATTG
>JALWLE010000042.1 GCA_026996605.1 Flavobacteriales bacterium | reverse complement strand
TTTCTTGGAAAAATATTTCTCATTATGGTGACCAATCTCATGATATGAGTTTTGTTTTAGAATTAAAAGAAACATCCAATGATATAGAATTTTACTATGGGCACTGTGATGCGGGAGCTAATTTAAGTGCTTCTGTTGGTTTTAATTATTTTGATGGCACTAATACTACTTTTATGAGTGTAACACCAGACGGAACAGCTAATAACCCGACATCATCAAGAAATGTGGCAAATAATACTGTTAGTGATTCTAATTTTCCAAAATATAAACATTTAACCTTTACATTCCAACACGCCTATAATGATTGGGATTTCAACCCGCGCACCATCACTTTGGCTGATCCTAGAGACAACAGTAGTATTGTGATAAATTATGCTAATAATATCGGGGCTACGAACTCACATGGTCAGGAGCCAACTTGTGCCGGTTTTAACGGTGGTGATGTTTGGTACTCATTTACGGCTCCTACAACAGGTGCTATAAGTATTATTAGAACTGCAATTGGAGATATAGGTTCGTTAGGATATGCACTTTATCACAATTCTGTGAGTACTACGCCTATTTATTGTGACTTTATAGGTAATACAACTCCACATATTAATGAACCTAATATGGTAGGTGGTCTGATAGCAGGTGACACCTATTTTATTAGAATGTGGGATTATGATAATAATGACTTTGGCATTACCCCATTTTACGTTGCCAAAGTTGAACCCAATGATGAAGCGGCTTACGCTATTAATATTGGTGTACAACCGGAAGATGCATCAGTATTTTTAATGACTTTTGCTAATAATACATTAGCTATGGATTCCGAGCATATTAACGGTTTGCCGAGTTGTGGCGGTTCCGGTGTTTATCGAAATTATCAAGGTGGTGATATTTGGTATAAATTTACAGCTCCTTCTGATGGTGTTGTAAAAGTCCATCACTCAGGTACCGCCGGAGATTGGTCATCATTCTCGTTTGCCATTTATGACAGTGCAACGGCTACTTCTGATGTAGCTTGTGACTATATTCCGATTCAAGGGGCTTCAGCACCTTATGATGTAAAAGTTATTACCGGATTAACCGGTGGACAAGATTATTGGTTGAGAGTTTGGGATTATCGTAATAATGATGTAGGCTCTTCTGCTTTCTTCTTAACCGATGATGTAGCCGGTATAGAAGACTATCAACAGTTGTCATTCAAATTCTATCCGAACCCTGCTACAGATGTTTTAAATGTGAGTGCCGCTTCTAATATTGATTTAATCAGCATTACCAATTTGTTAGGACAAGAAGTGCGTCACGTGGCTCCTAACCAAAAACAAACCGTTTTAAATATTGCCGATTTACAAAACGGTGTATATTTAATGAAAGTTCAAACCGGAGACAAAGTTTCTACCGTTAAGTTTATCAAAAAATAAAGTTCAATTTAATCCTAATTTTAGAAAGCCGGCAAATTTGCCGGCTTTCTTTTTGATGAAAATATTATCTTTGTACAAAAATAAACAGATTATGAAAATAGCCATAGGAAATGATCATGCCGGAACAACTTACAAGTTTGCCATTATAAAACTTTTAGAAGAGCAAGGACACAAAGTCATCAATTTTGGAACAGACACAAATGACAGTGTTGATTATCCCGATTATATACATCCGCTTGCAAAATGTGTTGAAAACAATGATGTGGATTTTGGTATCATCCTCTGCGGTAGTGGCAACGGTGCCGCTATTACGGCAAATAAACATCAGGGCGTTCGTGCCGCTTTGTGTTGGAGTAAAGAATTGGTCGAATTAGCCCGTAAACATAATGATGCTAACGTTTTAAGCTTGCCTGCACGGTTTATTTCGGAATATCAAGCATTGGAATACGTGCAAACTTTTTTAAATACGCAATTTGAAGGCGGCAGACACCAACGCAGAATAGAAAAAATTCCGGTTAAATAAGATGTTTTTTAATTTTGTTTTGCAAATCATAATAAATGTTTTAAATCTAAAATCTAATTTTTGTAACTTTGACTATCTAAATTTTTATATACAAAGTTTGTGGAAAAAAAATGCTTGGAGTGCGGCGAACCGATTTTGGGTAGATCCGATAAAAAATTTTGTTCGGATTACTGTCGCAATGCCTATAACAATCGTAAAAATAAAGCCAGCAACAATCTGATAAGAACGACTAATAATCGGTTGAAAAAGAACTGGCGTATTTTGAAAGAATTTAACCCTATTGATAAAACTAAAGTACACAAGTCAAAGTTAGATGCTGCCGGATTTGACTTCAGTCTATTTACGAGTATTTACACCACTAAGAAACAAAGTGTTTATTATTTTGTTTATGATCAGGGTTATTTAGATATTGGGAACAACTTTTATATGTTAGTCAAACGTCAAAAATAAACCGGTCTGTAAATATATTTGTCTGTAAATCAAAAGCAAAAACTTATTAAATCAAAAAGATGTAAAAAAATACATTTTTTTGTTTGCATTTTATAGAAATCGTTTTATATTTGCATTCGCAAAAGCAATTTTCCTCCATAGCTCAGTTGGTTAGAGCACCTGACTGTTAATCAGGGTGTCGCTGGTTCAAGTCCAGCTGGAGGAGCAAAAAAAGCCGTCAAATTATTGACGGTTTTTTTTATGTAGAATGTTTATAAACTATGCCATAAGGCAATCCAAAAGGGCAAAGCAAGCAGACAAAAAATATAGGCAATAAGCATCATTGCACCGACTTTTTGCCGGTCACCACCATATGCTCTGACTTGTAATATCAAACCGGTTGCCGGTGCTGCCGCTGCTTGAATGATTAAAAAATCGGAAAGTAACGGAGCTGTTTTTCCAATGTCAAATAGCCATAATACATACAAAACAACTGCCGGTAACAACAGATATTTTACCGATAAAACTTTGATAATTTCAGCCAAAGAAGGCAGTTTTTTAAAAGAAATATTACCTAACGTAGCACCCAAGACAAAGGTTGCTACAGGAATGGCTGCTTGTCCTAAAAAATCAACCGAATCGACTAACATATTCGGGAAAATATGTTGCCAACCCGATAAAACTAACAATAGGGATATAATATTAGCAACAGCCGGCGGGGTAATTATTCTTTTAAAATCAAATGAAGTGTCCTGTGTCTCTGTCGATGTAACCAAATGTTTTCCAAGAGTCCACAAAATCGGATTATAACCTAAAATAAACAGAAAAGTCAGCAGCGAAAATGCCGTAAAATTATCCGGATACAACATTTTTCCGATAGGCAAAACCAAATAACCGGCATTTTGCATCGAAGCAACAGCCAATAGATTTTTATGTTTGGAAGGATTCGGAAAAAATATCGTACCTGCCAATAGTAAACCTAAAAAGCTCATACCTACTCCCAGTATAGGTAAAAGCCACCAATAGGATAATTGTTGCGGGTCAAAATATTTTAAAGTATGGCTAAATACCAATGAAGGTAGCAAGACGATTACCGTCAATCGTGATAAGGCATCTATTTGTTTTTTATCAACGATGTGTTTTCTAACCAAAAAACCGGCAAAAACAATAATGATAAAAATGCGCAATAGGGCTTGTAACATACTCAAAAAACCGGCTGTAAAAAGCGCGTCCATATAAGGATATTTTTTGTCAAAAGTAAAACTATTCATGCAATAATAAAACTGCAAAAGTCCGTTTTTTATCAATTACAACATATCCAATGAATAGCCCTGTTTTTTCAGTTGTTTAATATATGCCGGTAAGATAATTTTTAAGTTTTTATAAGCTTTACGGTTATCATGAAAAACAATGATGTCTCCGGCACTTGTATTTTTGGTTAAATAAGTAAGTGCTTGTTCCGGATCTAATTTTGCAGAAAAATCTCCGCTCAAAACAGACCACATAATTATTTTATAATTTAACCGGTCTAATTGCTTAATTTGTGCCGGTAACAGTCGCCCGTAAGGCGGTCTGAATAATTTTGATGAAACATTAAAACTTTCTATAACTTTTTCAGTTTTAACGATACTTTCTACATAATTTTTGGTTGAAGTCGTCCATCCGTTTTTATGCCCAAAAGTATGATTGCCGATTTGGTGTCCGGCATCGATTATTTGTTTAAAAATGTCGGGGTGCTTTGTAATTTGACTGCCTACACAAAAAAACGTCGCTTTAATCTGTTCTTGTTTTAATAAATCCAAAACCCAAGGGGTAATTTGCGGTGTAGGTCCGTCGTCAAAAGTCAGATAAATACGCTTGTCATCAGTTGCATAACGGTAGACCGGTTTAGGAAATAACCATCGAGCGAAAAACGGGATTTTGGTTGGATATAACCGGATCATTTTTTAATAGCTTTTCTGTATTGGGTTGTTAAATTCTGAATACTTGATTCAAAAGGAATAAAATGGTAGTTTAAAGCATTTATAAGTTTTTGCGATGAATATTGTGGATATTGATATAGGTTTTTTAATATTGTTTTAGATGTAATACCTTTTCCGGAAAATTTTCCTGCTAAATAAAGAATTTGTGCCAACCAATATGGTAGTTTAGTTCGAGGTGGTGTTTTTTCAAAAGCCTTAGCTATGCTTGTTAAAAGCTCAAAATATGTTTTATTAGTTCCCGAAACAATAAATGATTCATTACTGATATTACTTTGCATTAATTCAATCATGATTTTTACCACATCTCGGACATCAACAAAAGCATTGCCACCGGGAGGGTAAAACTGTAATCCTTTATCGACTTTTTGTAAGATTTGTCCTATTCCTGAATCCCAAAAATGCGCTCCTAAAATTACACCGGGGTTGATGATAACAACCGGTAAACCTTCTTGTCCGGCGCGCCATACTTCCATTTCGCTTAAATATTTACTAATAGCATAATCACTATGCACTTCTTTCCAGTTCCAATGTGTCTTTTCTGTAATTGGATTATCATAACTTCCCAAAGCAGCTATTGAACTAACGTGTAAAAATTTTTGCACGTTATTCTCTAATGCCAAATGCAATAAATTGTTAGTACCTTCAACATTAGTTTGCATTAAAATTTCTTTATCTTTTGGAGAAAAAGATACTTTTGCGGCTGTATGATAAACTTGTGTTACATCTTCAAACACATGCTCTAATGAAGTAATATCAGTAATATCAGCCGTAAACCATTCAATATTTGTCCATAGTTTTTCAGCTTGAGTACTATAATGTTTAAATAGATTTTTAGTTTTGTTCAGACTTTCTTCCGATCTAAAAATAGCTCTGACTTTTAGTCCTTTACGCGTTAGATAGAATAATAAGTGGGAACCGGTTAATCCCGTACCGCCCGTAACAAGTATCATAGTATTTTGTCAAATATGGTTTCTGCAAATTTAGTTAGAATTGTTAAATTGATTATTTGATTAATCGATTAATTGAGTAAATGATTTATACTTAGTGACAAGAAGAAAATATGAAACATTTTTCAAGATTAGTAAAAAAACTCTTTATGGTATTTTGTCTTGTTCCGGACTATAAATGATATATGCACAAAGTATTTCATAATAAAAAAGATCGTCTCATTTGGACGATCTTTAATTTGTTGGCGGTCCGGACGAGACTCGAACTCGCGACCCCATGCGTGACAGGCATGTATTCTAACCAACTGAACTACCGGACCTGATGTCAAAAGAAAAAAACAAATATTTTCCTTTGTTTTGCGAGTGCAAATATATATATTATTTTTTAATTGACAAACAAAAAAACTTTTTTTTTAAACTTTTTTGTTTTCAATTAAAAAGGAAATTTAAAAACTATTTTTTACGGATAATAAGTTAATGAAAAATTTGTTATTTATTTTTTATTTAATTTGGTCAACAAAACTTTTTGTATTTGTTTTTGATTGGCTTTGTTTATTTTGATATGAAATTTATCATCAATATCAAATTCGTCATTTTCTTCGGGTATTTCGCCTATTTTTGATAGGATATATCCGCCAAGTGTTTCATAACTGTCGTCTTCAGGAATATCTAAATTATACTTTTTATTCAAATCTTCTATTTCATGTCGTCCGGACAAAATAAAAGTGTGGTCGTCAATTTGTTTCTCAAAAAGTTCGTTTTTGTCATGTTCATCTTCTATCTCACCAAAAATCTCTTCAATAATATCTTCCAAAGTAATCAAGCCCGAAGTGCCGCCATATTCATCTAAAACTATGGCTATATTTTTTTTGGTTTTGGTCATTTGTTTGAGCAACTCGTGTATAGAGATAGTCTCCGGCACAAACAAAACATCACGTATGATTGATTTAATACGCTTGGGTTTTTGAAACAATTCGAATGAATGCACATAGCCCTTTACATCATCTATGTTGTCATGATATACAATGATTTTTGATAAGCCCGATTGTACAAACTTGTCTTTGAGTTCATCAATCGAAGCATTGTCTTCAACCGCTACAATTTCGGTACGCGGAATCATAATCTCACGGGCTTTGACATCAATAAAATCAAGGGCGTTATTTAATATTTCAAGTTCGTTATTAGTTTCACCCGCTTGTTGTTCGGCGTGTTCGAGTTTTTGTGAAATAAATTTGGCTAATTCGACTTTGGTAACGGCATCTTGCACATCATCGGTTTTGGTTTTAAAAAAATATTTTAAAATGGCATCAGATAAACGTAAAATGAATTGGGTAACCGGCCAAAAAACCACATAAATAATGTATGCCGGAACAGAAAATAATCGCAGTAACTTATTGGCATACAACTGAAAAATAACTTTGGGCAAAAACTCGGCAGTAAACAAAATGATTAAAGTAGAAATGATTGTTTGAAGCAATAGTTCATTAAAGTTACTAATGTTAGGCCAAAATTGCCGTAAATATTTTACAATCAAATCTCCGGTAAAAAAACCGTAAATAACCAAGGCAACATTATTACCAACCAACATAGTGGTAATAAAATCGGATGGTTTTTGTGTTAATTTTTGTAAGATTTTTCCGACTAAACTTTTATCCTTTTTATCTAGTGCCAATTGCACCCGGTTAGCACTGACAAAAGCAATCTCCATTCCTGAAAAAAAGGCGGAAAGTAATAATAACGCAATTATTATGAAAATGTTTAGTTCCATTTTACGGCTTATATTCAGCAAAGATACATCATTTTATGATTTTAGTGTAAGTAAATACAATAAGCAAAAATTTATACAATAATAGTTTAAAAAAAGGGTTCATGTTCAAAGTATACATAATTAGATTAAACCTTTTTTACTTGTTGAAGTCTAACCTATAAACATTTAAAATCTTTACCCATGAAAAAATTAAGTTTTATTTTACTGACATTATTCGGATTAATTGTTTTCCAAAATTGTAAAAAAGACACTAACACCAATGACGCATCATCTAATGTTACTGATGATGAAGCCAAAGAAGTTGTTGTTTCCGATGCAGCGACCGATGATATTTTAGATATGGTGGATATTTACGGTTTTAACAGTTCTGCTAATCGTTTAAGCCATTTACCTTCTTGTGTAACACAAACGATTGTTCGTAACGGTTCATCTGTTGTGATTACATGGGAATTTGATGCTAATGGCTGTACCATGCCGAATGGCAACACCTATAGTGGTACCGTTACCATTACACGAGATTGGGATGTGACATCTCATAGTATAAGCGGTTCTATAACTTTTGACCAGTTTTATGTCAATGACTTGATGATTGAAGGCAGTTCCGATTTTATCCGCGAAATCAATACAACAGGTAATCCGCAAATTACACATAATTTTGACTTTACTCTAACTTTCCCCAATGGTGATACCGCTTCCCGTTCAGGTACACGAACAAGAGAATGGGCAGAAGGATTTGGTACACCGGACCATACGGATGATGTTTTCTTAATAACCGGCAACTCGCATATCGTCCGACGCAATGGGGTTGTACTCGATGCAGTTATCATAACACCGTTGAGAAGAGAAGCTACTTGTCATTATTTTGTCAGTGGTACTATTGAAATCACTAAAAACGGACAAATGGCTGTATTGGATTTTGGTAATGGTACTTGCGATAACGAAGCAACATTAACATTACCTAATGGTACGGTAAGAATCATTCATTTATAAAAAACTATCTTGATTTTCTGTTTAAAAGTGTCCTTATGTCAAGGGCACTTTTAATTTTTTAGTCGTTGTCTGATAGTCTCATATAAAATAACCCCACAAGCAACCGATACATTAAGCGAATCTATTTTGTCGGACATGGGTAATTTAATTTTTTCATCACTTGTATTCAACAGGCTTTTATTGATACCTTTACCTTCGCTACCCATCAGTAGCGCTACATCCGGTTTCAAGTCGGTATCGTAAACTAATTGATTGGCTTTTTCTGTGGCAGCTATCACTTTGATACCATACGCTTGCAGTAAGAATATAGCATCTTTAAGGTGTTTGACACGTATCAACGGGATTTTAAACACCCCACCGGCAGAGGTTTTAACAGTATCTTCATTGACCGGTGCGCTATTGTTTTCCGGAAAAATAATCCCGTCGGCATCGGTCGCAACCGCTGTTCTGATAATGGCACCGAAATTGCGCGGGTCGGTGATGCCGTCCAGTAAAATAAAAGTTTTAGGCTTATCGGTTTCCGTAGCCAAAACACTCTCCATATCTGCAAATGTTACCGGTGCGGTAAAAGCCACAACGCCTTGATGATTTTCGCGAGTCAACTTGTTGAGCTTTTCTACCGGAACGCTTTTGTAATTAATCTGTTGGTCTTTTAACAAATCGAGCAAGTCGTGTGCGCTATGACCTTTTAGATTTTTTTGAATAAAAATTTTATCAATTTGTTTGCCTGATTTGATGGCTTCCATAACCGGATGTAAGCCGTAAATAAGATTGGTTTTCATAGTGGCAAAGGTACAATAATTAATACCAATTCTTACAATTTGGTTACGAAATGCTCATACCGTTAGGCACCGCTTCATCCGGATTGACAAACACCAATTTACCTTCGGCATTTTCGGTCATCAATATCATACCTTGACTTTCGACACCACGCAATTTACGGGGTTTGAGATTGACCAAAACCAAAACTTTTTTACCAATGATGTCTTCGGGCTTGAAATGTTCAGCGATACCGGATACAATCGTGCGTTGGTCAATGCCTGTATCGACTTTCAGCACCAGCAACTTTTTGGCTTTGGGCATTTTTTCGGCTTCTAAAATAGTCGCCGTTCTAATGTCCATTTTCATAAAATCATCAAAGCTGATTTCATCTTTTTGCGGATCGACTGCTTTATTATCCAATTCGTTTTGCTTTTTGGTATCTAAAAGTTTTTGCACTTGTTTGGCAACGGTGTCATCATCAATTTTTTCAAACAACAGTTGCGGTTCGCCGAGCTGATGTCCTGCCGGAAGTAAAATATCTTTTTGAGCCACATCATCCCAAGTTAATTCGTTGGGTAGTTGCAACATATCTTTGAGTTTTTGCGCCGTAAAAGGCAAAAACACTTCGCTCAAAACAGCCAACGCCGCTGCTATTTGATTGGCAACAAACATAATGCTTTTAACGCGTTCGGGGTTGGTTTTGACTTGTTTCCACGGCTCTTCGTCTGCCAGATATTTGTTGCCCAAACGGGCTAAATTCATATATTCGGAAAGTGCTTCTCTAAAACGGTAACGCTCAATGAGTTTGCCTATTTTTTCAGGATAAATTTTGATTTGTGCCAGGACTTCTTCATCGGTTTTAGTCATGGTTTCAGGTTGCGGTATAATGCTATCGTAATATTTTTTGGTCAGTACCATAACGCGGTTGATAAAATTACCGAGATTGCCGACCAATTCGCTGTTGTTACGGATTTGAAAATCTTTCCAAGTAAAATCGTTGTCTTTGGTTTCGGGGGCGTTGGCTGTCAAAACATAACGCAAGACATCTTGCTTCCCTGGAAATTCTTCCAGATATTCATGTAGCCAAACCGCCCAATTGCGCGAAGTCGAGATTTTGTCGCCTTCTAAATTGAGAAATTCGTTTGCCGGCACATTTTCGGGCAGGATATAATCGCCATGTGCTTTGAGCATTGCCGGAAAAATAATGGTATGAAAAACAATATTGTCTTTACCTATGAAATGTATGAGTTTGGTGTCTTCATCTTTCCAATAAGGCTGCCAATCTTTACCGGTTTTTTCGCTCCACTCTTTAGTTGATGAAATATAACCGATAGGCGCATCAAACCAAACATATAACACTTTGCCTTCGGCACCTTCGACAGGTACCGGTACACCCCAATCCAAATCACGCGTAACGGCACGCGGACGCAAACCGTCGTCTAACCACGATTTGACTTGCCCCAAGACATTTGGTTTCCAATCCTGCTTGTGTCCTTCGAGTATCCACTCGCGCAACCATGGTTCGTATTGATCTAAAGGCAAATACCAATGCTTGGTCTCTTTAACCACCGGCTTATTACCCGATATGGTCGAAACCGGATTGATCAATTCCATAGGACTCAAGGACGAACCGCATTTTTCGCATTGGTCGCCATAGGCATGTTCATAGCCACACTTCGGGCAAGTACCTGTAACGAAACGGTCGGCTAAAAATTGCTGTTCTTGTTCGTCGTAAAGCTGTTGAGTGGTTTGTTCTATAAACTTGCCGTCTTCGTAGAGTTTTTTAAAAAAATCGGCAGCCGTTTGGTGATGTAAGGGCAAAGATGTGCGGCTGTAATTGTCAAAAGCAATACCGAAGTCTTCAAAAGATTTTTTGATAATGACATTGTATTTATCGACGACCTGTTGCGGTGTAACCCCTTCTTTTTTAGCACGAATAGTAATGGGAACCCCGTGTTCGTCCGAGCCGCAAATGTATATGGCATCGTTGCCTTTGGCTTTTTGATAGCGGGTAAAAATATCTGCCGGAATATAAACCCCTGCCAAATGTCCGATATGTACCGGTCCGTTGGTATAAGGTAGGGCTGCTGTAATGGTATAACGTTGTTTTTGAGACATGCTTCTTATTTTGAAATACAAAAATACAATAAGTTTTGAGAAGTTGGTAACTAGTGTCATGTCAAGCATATTATTGTCATACCAAGCACTCGTTCTTTTTGCAGATAGCTGCGTTAAAAATTTTAACCATAGCTACGGCTATACTGAAAATTTTATGCCTTGCTCTCCACAAAAATAACTTCGGCTTATGCGTCATAACACACTTGACATGACACTAGTGGTGTTTTGTCAATGTCTAAACAAGTTGCACTTGCGTTAGGGATAGTAGTGGTAGCTTGATGCGGTGCCGCCTGATTGTTTTACGGTGGGCGGAGGCGACCGCAGGAAGCCCCCGTACCACCGATAAAACAACAGTGCGGCACAAAGCGACTATGAACGGATAGCCCGTAAACGCCCAAATTAAATGAAAGGATATTATATTTTTTCGTATTTTTACAAATATTATTATTGTTGAATTTTTAATTAGACTTGAATTATGAAAATAGAAGTATCAAACGGCGAAATTGTTGATAAACTGACTATTATAGAAATAAAATTGAAACATATCAAAGATGCCGATAAATTGAAAAACTTGCAAAAAGAATATGAAGTTTTAAATGAAGCGGTCAGCAAAATTATACCAAAAGATCACGAATTGTATCAGGCGCTACTTAATATCAATCAAGAGTTATGGGATATCGAAGACCGGATACGCGATTTGGAACGTAACAAAGATTTTGGTGATGATTTTATCAAAACTGCCAGAGCTGTTTATTTTACCAATGATAAACGTTCGGATATTAAGCGTAAAATTAATGAATTGACCGGCTCGGTTTTGGTTGAAGAAAAGTCATATCAAAAGTATGATTAGTTCTATAAGATGAAAGTGGCGGGCGGTAAAGTGCCTAGTGCGGTGCCGGATATTATCCGAAACACTTTTAATTGATTAAAGTTTTTTAAGTTATATTTGTTTAAAAAATAACACAGCGTATGGAAGCGGTTTGGTATGGAATTTTGGCAGTTTTAATAGGGACTTACATTTTGCTTGACGGCTATGATTTGGGGGCGGGTATTACCTATTTGTTTTTTGCCGATACAGAAGAAGAGAAACAAAAAGTAACCAATAGTATCTCGTCAATGTGGGATGCTAATGAGGTTTGGTTGATTGCATTTGTTGGTTTGGCGCTGGCTATTTTTCCTAAATACACCGGTATCCTGTTTGATAATTTTGGGGGATATATTTTGTTATTTTTCTTATTTTTGCTTCTTAAGACGCTAATTTACAATTTGTTGACTATTTACAAAGATAAGCCGACAGCTAAGCAATATCTAGGATATTTGTTTGGGTTTCTAAACTTGATGTTGGTTGTATTTATCAGTTTAATATTTGCCAATATTTTACGGGGTTTACACTTGGAAGATACCGGACGCTTGCGTTTTGTCAGTCAAAATTTCTCGCCTTTTGCCCAAAAAGTCGGTTTTTTTGATTGGTTTACCTTATTAACTTCCGCTATGATTTTTATCGGTATTTTAATTCACGGACTTGGTTGGGTTGTGTTGAAAAATCAAGGGGCTTTTAACCGGAAATTGAAAAAGATTATACAACGATTATCCTTTTTTGAATTAATTTTAATCGCATTGTTTTTAGCGGCTTGGTATTTTATTCATCCGGGCGTTTTTCACACCTACTGGACGTATCCGTTTTTCTTTGTTTTTCCTATTTTGGCGTTGATTTCTTTATTCGGTTTGATGGGAATTCGGACTTATCCGGGGGAAAACAAAGCTTTCTTACTCTCAACAAACCTAATTATTTTTTCTTGGTTAAGTGTGATGGTTGCCATATACCCTAACTTTATTATGCCTTTGGGTAATGCCACATTAACGGCTTTTAATGCGGGATTTGATTCACCGCAACGTTTTTATATCGAGTGGTGGATTTTGGTTATCGGTATTTTGCTGTTGGGCTATTCAATTATTGTTCATAAATATATGAAAGGCGAATTTTATAAATAGTTTGACTTGACAAGTTTTCAAAACCTGTTACAACCTTTATTATATCCTTGTTTTTATAAGAAAAAAGCTTATCAAGGTAATATTTTCTTCTAATCTTTTTTCTATCATAATACAAATATACAATAAAAATTAGCAAAACTTTTATTTTTTGTAAGTTTTGCTAATTTTTTGCTCTGTATTATGTTTTTTAGTGCCGCACAACAATTCTATCACCCGACTTGAGTTTTTTACTAACCAAATTATAGGGTCCGGTAATGATTTCATCACCTTCTTTTAAACCGCTGATAATCTCAATATTAGTGTCATCTTGAATACCGGTTTTAACGACTTTTAATTTGGCTTTACCTTTATCATTGATAAAAACAACTTCAAACTTTTTGGTGCTTTCTTTGTCTTTATCAAATTTTGAATGTTTTTTACTACCGATGGTATCCGAACGAACGGTTACGGCACTAATAGGAACGGCAATTACATCTTTTTTGATATTGGTAATAATATCGGTAGATGCCGTCATACCCGGGCGAAAAGGCGAATAGTTTTTGGGTTTGTCTTTGAGCAAATGTTTATAAGAGTTTTCCAACACGCGAATTTTTACTTTAAAATTGGTGATTTGGTCGCCACTGCCCAAATTGTTATCTGCCGAATTGGCTATTTCGGTAATCACTCCTTTAAAACGTTCATTCAAATAAGCATCCACATCGATATTTGCCGAATCACCAACTTTGATTTTGACAATATCATTTTCATTGATGTCAACCACAGCTTCCATGTTATTGAGATTGGCAATACGCATAATTTCTGTTCCGGTCATTTGTTTGGTACCTACCACGCGTTCACCCATTTCAACATTGAGCTTGGAAATAGTGCCTGATATCGGGGCATAAATGGTCGTCCGAGCTAAATTATCTTGGGCTTCATTGAGATTTGCCAAGGCGGAATTAACCGAAAACATAGCGGCGTTTTTAGTAGCCAATGCCACTTTGTAATTGGTCTGTGCTTTATCAAAATCGGCTTTGGAGATGATGCCTTTATCAAACAGCTGTTTATTGCGTTTATAATCTTGCTCGGCACTGATCAAACGCGCTTCGGCTTGCGAAAGATTCGCTTTTGCATTTTGAACGGATGCTCTTGCCCGTTTTAAGCCGGATTGATACAAATCGGGGTTGATTTTGACCAATAAATCGCCTTTTTTGATGGATTGTCCTTCTTTGACCGGCAAGGCGATAATTTCACCGGAAACATCAGATGAAATTTTGACTTCTTTTTCCGGCTGGATTTTGCCCGAACCGGTAACGGTTTCCATAATCGTTGCCCGCCCGACTTTTTGGGTCGTAACTTTTTTGCCGGTTTCAGATTTTCCTAACTTGCCGGTAGCTGCTGCTACGGTTAAAGCGATGACTAATAAGACGCCTGCGATGATGATGTATTTTAGTTTCATTTTTTTTATTGGTTATTTGGTTATTTGAATATTTTAGTAGAAAGCGATAAAGTGGAAAGTGCCAAGTGCAATTTGAGTAATTGATAGCATATTTTATTTACTTTTCGTTTGGCACTTTGTTGCTTCGGTTACTGAGCCTGCCGAAGTATCCACTTGGCACTTATTGTTTAATCGTAAATTCCAAAATTTTAGATTTTAAAAAATACTCGTATTTGGCATTGATAAATTGTGCTTCTGCACGTCTGTATTTGGTTTTGATATTATTTAAGTCGAAAATATTCATCAGACCTACTTTAAATTTTTCATGGGCATAATCATACGCCTTACGTTGGGCCTTCAGATTGGCTTCAGCGGCTTTCATACTCTGAAAAGCGGCTTGTAAATCTTTTTGCATTTTATAAATATCACTTCGTAATTTCTTTTCGGTATTAGTAACGGCTATTTTGATTTTTTCTTGTGATAATTTAGTTCGATTCACTTGATTTCTTGTTGCAAACCCGTTAAATACCGGAATCCGCATATTCAGCCCGTAAGTCAGTCCTTTATTATCCCTAACTTGATTCCAAAACGGGTCTGCCGGTGTGGTCACACCGCCAAAGCCGATATGGTCGCGGTCGGAATAGCGGGTGTTGATATTGGCAAAGGCACTTAATGACGGTAAGTAAGCCGATTTTGCCAATTTGACTTGATAACCGGCAATGTCTGCTTGGGTTTCACTCTGTTTGAGTTTTTTGTTGTTAGTCAGAGCTTGTTCAAATAATTGTTCGGCATCGGCTTGCAATAATTTATCGTCTATATTTAAGCCGGATAAATCTTCATTGATGTCAAAATTTTTAAAATCAGTCAATTCCAATAACTGAGCTAAATTCAATTTCGCTAATTCGTAAGCATTTTCTACTTGAATAACTTGCAGATGGTCATTGGTGATTTGGGCTTCGGCATCGGCTAAGTCGCCTTTGGGCAAGGCGCCGGCATTAATCATTTCTTGGGTGCGTTCTTTTTGTTTAATACTGTTTTCGAGCTGGGCTTTAGCCGCTTCGTAATTTTCTTTGTTGAGCAAAATTTGAATATACGCCGAAGCAATCTGCATATCTATATTGTTTTGCAAGTCGGCGTATTGGTATTGTGCCGAGAGAATATCAAGCAAGGATTTTTTATAATTATAATGATTTTTTAAGCCGTTAAACAAGTTGAGATTGGTGTTTACAGACCCGTTCCCCCCGAAAGTTGTTTGGTTTTCGAGTATGCCGGTCGTAAAATTTTGGGTCAATCCGCTATTCCAAGACGCCGATGCATTGGCGTTAATACTAGGCAGGAATCCGCCAATTGCAGCTGTTTTGTTAATTTTTGCTTGCTTTATATCGAGCCGGCTTTGTTTGAGTTGCAGATTATGTTGGTGTGCATAGTCCAAACTCTGCTGCAAAGTCCATTTGGTTTGGGCAGTGGCAGCGGTTGTGATGAGGAGTAATAATATGATGTATGTTTTCATTGGTTATTTGGTTAATCGGTTATTTGGTTAATTGAGTGGAAAGCGATAAAGTGGAAAGTGCTAAGTGCAATTTGGGTATTTTATTCACTTTCCACTTTCCGCTTAGCACTTTCCACTTACAACAAAAAAATTCGCCAAGCCTAAAGTTACAAAAATACTCATTGTAAATTTTATTACTTAACGAATTTTTATGAAAAGTGTTACAGGGAAAAATTAGATTTTAGGTTTTTACAATCTAAAGTCAAATTTATATTTTAACCATTACGATTCACTTTTTTCATTAGTGCCCGTACCTTATTACCATCCACATCATTTGCCCAATAGCCGTTTTTTTTAAAATAGGACCCGATAATCAAAGCATCGGCAATAGCCATATAGTCGGTAATATTGTCTAAATTAACTCCTGAGCCGACCAAAACCGGCAAATCGGTATCCGCTTTGACTTTTTGCAGTTCATTAAAATCTGCAGTATCTCCGGTATGCATACCGGTTATGATCAAACCGTCAGATAAAAAGAATTCAGCGGCATGTGCCATTTCGGTTATATCCAAATCGGCAGTTAACGCATGTGAACTATGTTTCTTTTTGATGTCGGTAAAAATAGCGATGTGTTCCGCACCTATCTGTTTCCGGTATCGGAGCAATTCGGCGGCTTGACTATCAATATAACCTTCATCAGCCAAATGCCCGAATACGAATCCTTCAGCACGAATAAAGTCAGCGCCAGCGTTTAGTGCGGCAGCTAAAGCGGCTTTATTGGCACCTGCAAGTATCTGAATCCCTAAAGGTAATCGGGTTTTTTGTTTGATCAAATAAGCGATGATTGCCGTCAAACTGCTGATTTCATGTCCTACATCGTTCTTGATATAAGGTACATCGTGCATGTTTTCAATCATTAAAGCATCGATACCGGCTTGCCGGTAGATACGGGCTTCTTCAAGGGCTTTTTCTATGATTTGATTGATACTGCCAGTATATTTGGGAGTCCCCGGAAGTGCTTGCAGGTGAATCATGCCGATAACAGCTTTTTTATTTCCGAATATTTTTTGAAATTTGTGTGTCATTATTTGGGTTTTATCTTGTAAATTTATCAAATTTTTTAAAACTAATGTCTGAAGCTTCTAAAATTACTGTTTTTGGCGCTGCCAATGTCGATATTACCGGCTTCCCCGATGGTGAATTAGTCTATAAAGATGCTAATATCGGAAGTATGAAATCGACTGCCGGCGGTGTCGGTCGCAATATAGCCGAAAATCTAAAACATTTAGATTTTGATGTGGAACTCATCAGTATTTTCGGTGATGATCCATTGAGCGATTTCTTGATTAAAGATTGTCAAAGCAAGGGGTTGAAAATTGCTCGAAGTTTATTTCTCAACAATATGCCTGCTTCTACGTTTATTGCTATTCTCGATCATCAAAATGATTTGGCTGTCGGTATTTCAGCTATGCAATTGTATGATGATCTTGATGATACTTTGTTTATTTCTAATTTGCCACATCAAATCGATTCAGAATATATCATTTTAGAAACGAATTTGTCTAATAAAATTTTACAAAAGATTGTTGAAAAATACCCTGATAAAAAATTTGTATTGGATACGGTTTCAGGTAAAAAAGCCCTTCGTGCCAAAACCATTATGCAGCATTTGCATATTTTAAAAACCAATCTTTTGGAAGCCGAGACCATGAGCGGAATCAAAGTGCAAAATGATAAGGATTTGGAAAAATTGGTTTCTTATTTTATAGTACAAGGCGTAACCAAAGTTTTTATTACATTGGGCAAGCAAGGGGTGATTTACGGTACAAAAAAATTTATTGAACAGCAAAAACCGGTAAAAGCAGAAGTTAAAAATACCATAGGAGCCGGTGATTCGTTTGTAGCCGGATTGGTTTATGCCGATATCTTGCAAAAAAGCATGAAAGATATGGCAGCTTATGGTATGCGAATGGCAGCATTAACGGTCAGTCATGATGAGGCAGTCAATCCTAATATATCACGAGATAAGGTAGAACAATTAGTAGCAAATGGACAAAGAATCTGAATGATTGTTGTATAGGGTACTATAAACTTTTAACTCAATTTAAAAAATGAATTATATAGATATCAAACCCGAAGTCGTAGAGGCGCTTCAAAACAAACAGCCTGTTGTGGCATTGGAATCGACTATTATTTCACACGGCATGCCATATCCTAAAAATATGGAAACGGCTTTGCAAGTTGAAGCAGTTATCAGGGAAGAAGGTGCCGTACCGGCAACTATTGCTTTGATCGACGGTAAAATAAAAGTCGGATTACATCAAAACGAAATACAATATTTGGCAAAAAAAGGACGCGAAGTCATCAAAACCAGCCGGCGGGATATACCGTATGTCTTGTCTCACAAATTAACCGGAGCCACTACCGTTGCTGCTACCATGATTGCAGCTGAATTGGCAGGAATTAAAATTTTTGCTACAGGTGGTATCGGTGGCGTACATCGCGGGGCAAGCGAAACTTTTGATATTTCCGCTGACTTACAAGAGTTGGCAAAAACCAATGTCGCCGTAGTTTGTGCCGGCATCAAGTCCATACTAGATTTGGGTTTGACACTCGAATATCTCGAAACTATGGGTGTGCCGGTTTTAGGCTATCAAACTGACGAATTACCGGCATTTTATACCCGGAAAAGCGGATTTAAAGTAGATTATAAAATGAAAAGTCCGCAAGAAATTGCCGAATTGTTACAAGTCAAATGGGCTACCGGCTTAAATGGTGGTGTTGTTATTGCTAATCCTGTGCCTGAAGCGCATGCTTTAGACGAACAAATTATGAAAAAAGCCATTGAGCAAGCCCTTGCCGCACAACAAAAAGCCGGTATTAAAGGCAAAGACAGTACTCCTTTTTTATTGGCAAAAGTCAAAGAATTAACAAGCGGACAAAGCTTGGTGTCCAATATTGAATTGGTGTTAAATAATGCCCGTTTAGCAGCACGAATTGCCCGATTTTGTTAAGAAAACTCTAATCCGACTGTATATTAGATGGTGGGAAAAGATATAATTAAGTCAGACCTAACAGGTTTTTAAAACCTATCAGGTCTTTGCTCTACTTGCTAGGTGTTTTTATGGTGATAACAGGTGGATTTTTTACCAAATATAACTAAATGACAACTTGAATTCACCGTTTGAAAAATCGTTTTTCATTTGTTTGTCGCGTCCGGGAAAACGATTGGCAATCCAGTTACCATAAGAAAAATTTAACTTAAAACTTCTCCAATCGAAATAACCGAAACCATAAGTATAGTCAGGGTCCCAAGGTAATTCGGATTCGGTATCCGGATAGTAATACACGGCGCCTTCAATATAAAAGTTGTGCCAAATAACATACCGGGCAGATGTTCCTAAAGTAAATTTATTGTTGCCTTCAACTTTTATACCGTAACGGTCGGTATATTCGAGTTGGTACCGGACAAAAGGCGATACATATATTTGTGAGGTACCATCTAGTTTCAATTTACTTTCGTTTTTGAGCAAATAGTAGTTGTAACTGACAAAGAAAAAGCCCCGCTTCATATTGGTCAAAAAATTGTAACTCCCGTCAAATCTATTGGGTTGATAATTTTCATATCCATATGAAAAGGTCTTGTCTTTCCAGTTATAAATCCCCAAACTGTAGTATAAATTGGACAACCACTTAGGCTTATCTTTATCTTGATTCAAATCGGCAAAAAATGATAAACGCAGTTGAAATTCTTTATAAAATTTAGTATTGACATTAAAATTTAAACCATAGCGGTTATAATTGATTTCTTGGTTGGCAGGGGACAAATAAGTGATTTTATTATAAAAGGTTCCGATAGAACCGGAAATTTTGTATTGTCCCAACAAACAACAGTCTTTTTGAATAACATCTTGCATGGTTGCAGACTCACTACTGCCGTTATAAAAACCTTGTGCAAAGTTTAACTGAAAACTTAGTAGTAGAAAGCTGATGATTAATTTTTTCATTGTTTTGTATTTAAAAAATTTATTTGTTTTTTATTTGATTGTTTCTAGACGTCAACCGGTTAATAGGTCCATGTAATTTGTACGCAATAGCCTCTAAAATGACACCATTGGTATTGGCAGTTAAGGCTTTATTTATTTTACCGTTTTTATCATATCTACCGGCATACCAACCTTTGTTATCGTCTTTCAAATCACGAATACTCTTTTTTAATACTTGACTGTATTTATCATCAAAAAGCGTAGCCCAAGCATAAGCCGCTTTGGTAGAAAGCTGTTTAAAATCATCAGCTTCATCACCATTTTCGGCATAACAAACCCATTTTTTACCATTAGCATAGACAGAATTATAGATAAAATAAGGTTCTCTATCCACATGATCTTCCGAAACGGCAACCGGTTTACCGGTTATTTTTGCCCGTATTTTTTGCACTTTATACAAGCGGTAAGCCAGTTCGCGCGAATTGATATCAAAGCCATATTCCAAACCATCGAGAATATAGGGTTCGGATAAAACATAATTGTAAGCCGGATGATATTTGACTTCACGAGTATCAGCACCTATTTCAACACCGTAAATATTAATAAACTTTAAAAAATCTGTATATCGATAAGATTCGCTGGCATCATAACTGTTTACCATATAACCTTTTGAAGCATATTCTTCATAGCCGAGCTTACCCTCTTGAACAATTTTTGCCCGTTTGTCTTTAAAGCTAAATCCGATACCATGTAAGGTGGCATCTTTTCCCAAAACACGGTCAATATGCCATTTTGAAACGATACTATCTGTTACCGACGTAAATTCCGGATAAAAGGTTCTAATACGTGAAACCACTCCTAAAAACCGTCCGATATCCATAGCGGACCAACCAACCCCCTCGGTGGTATTGTGGTTGGAATAATCGACCATTGATAAGGTAATCGTACTGTAAACTTTGTTTGGTAATTCGTTTTCAAATAATTTGAATTGGTTGATAGAATGTAAGGCTTTTTGCATTTTTTGATGAAACTCGGTTTTGTTGATTAAACCGATTTCATAAGCACTCATCAAAGCATGTAAAGAGCTGCTGATGTCCCAAAAAGTTGTAGCGGGATATAAATCAACGCTATTAAACAAGCCGGTTTTTTCTTGATAGTTATTTTGAAAATACCGCCAAGCAGTTTTGGCATCTTGCCAGTCTTGTGCTGTTAAGCTATCACCATAAGACCGAAGCGGATAAGATTCGGATGGTTTAATCAGCATTTCTTTTGAAAAGATATCTTTATAAAATCCGAAATCGGACGGACGGGCTTTTTCGATAAACAAAACGGCATTGGCACCCAAGTAAAAAGC
>JALWLE010000041.1 GCA_026996605.1 Flavobacteriales bacterium | reverse complement strand
AATTTGTAAGGATCTGCATAGGATGGCGAACCGGTCGGAATGCCACCGTTATAAACTAAATTCAGATACATTTTCAGATTAGGAATTTTTGGCACATAGTCTTGAAACAACATGGCAAATTTGTAACGTTGGTCCGTAGGACGGTAAATATACCCGCGATGGTCGATGTTTTCCATGGTTTTCATGAGAGATAAGCTTAACCACGACTCAACACCGGTGATAAATTCACCGTTGAGGCGGCTTTCAAATCCGTAAGCGTAAGCGGTTGCATTGTTGGTAGCCATATAGCGAATACGCACGTTTTCCAAAGTGTATGGATTGACGTCCCAAAGATATTTGTAATACACTTCCGAAGTCAATTTAAAAGGGCGTTCCCAAAGGTCAAAATACCAATCGTTTGCCAAAGATACAATATAAGATTTCTGTGGTTTGACAGCCGGATTGAGTCGGCCTGTCCGGTTACGAAATTCTTTGTAAAAAGGCGGTTGTTGATACAAACCGGTTGCCAAGCGAAAACTCATGTTTTTTTTCCAATCCGGTTTAAAACCGATAATCATACGCGGGCTTATCAAATAGCCATCACCGGTTTGGTTGTAGATTTTATCGTTGATATGATAATATTGTCCGCGCAGTCCGATGTTGGTCCACCATTTGTGTTTGCCGGCGTTAAATTTAGCACGCCAAAGTGCAAAGCCGATATGCCGTTGTATATTGGCATGATTGAAGGCTTTGGTTTTTTGGTAGGGCAGGATAGGGGCGGTGTCCAAATCGTAAGGTTCTTCAATATTGAAACTGCCCGGTGGATAGAGGCTGAATCCGGCAGAATCAATAACCTGCCATTCGTTGATGCGGTCTTTGATGTCTTCAATGCTGAATTTGTAACCGGCTTCAAATTGGTGGTTTTTGTTGATTTTTTGATGGTATTTGACAGATAAATTGGCAATCAATGCATCTAAATCGTTACGGGCATGGTTGATTTCACTACCTAAACTTTCCAAATTTTCCGGATTACCGAAATCGTCGCTACCCAAATCGCTGTTGGGTTCGCCGATGCTGTATTGTCCTAAAATGTCAAAATATTCTTCTTCCTGTGTATTGTAAACGGACCCGATGAGCATAATTTTACGGTCTGCATCCGGTTTGTATGTTGTTTTAAAAGCCCCGAAATAGGTTTTGTAATTGTCTTTTTCTTGTCCGTCATAGTTGATAACAACGGCTTTGGCATCTTGATATGAACCGAATTTGGTAACCTTGACAATGGGTTTATAATTGTATAAATTCAACGAAATATTACCGAGAAATTCGGTTGTAAGTTTCGGGCTGAAATCATATCGCAATAGTGTTTGCGCATCGACAAAAACCGGATGATAATCAACGCTGACATCTTTGCTGTTGACCAATAATACGTTATTTCGGTAACGAATACCGGTTAAACTGCTAAACTTTTCTTTGTTAAATTCGTTAGACAAACTACCACCGAGCAAACTCAAAGTCATTTTGGTGGTATTGGTTTTAGGTTTTTTGTAGGTGATGTCCAAGACCGAGGACAACTTATCGCCTTTGTCGGCAGCAAAGCCACCCGGATAGAAAAAGATATTTTCGACCAAATCGGAATTGACAAAACTCAAACCTTCTTGTTGTCCGCTACGAATTAAAAACGGTCGATAAACTTCAATATCGTTGATATACACCTGATTTTCATCGAAATTGCCGCCTCTCACCATATATTGCGAGCTCATTTCATCAAACCCACTGACTGACGGTAAGGTTTTCAATAAATTTTCGACGCCGGCTTGCGCGCCCGGCGTCACCACGATATTCATTTTACCTATTTTGACACCGCCTTCTTTTTCTTTGCGAGTTTTACCTTTGATTATCACTTCTTTAATCGCTTCATTTTTAGGCGATAAAACAACCTTTAAAGTTTTAATTTCATAGGTTTTTAGTCGAATAATATAGACTTTTTCTTCAAAATTCAAATGCGTGAAAATTAACCGGATTTTCTTGTTTGCAGGTAGTATCAATTCAAAATAACCCTGCTTGTTGCTAGTGGTTCCTTTATCTTTATAATGAATATTGACATCGGATACCGGTTGGTTCCGGTTATCCAAAACATAACCTTTTACAACGGCTGTATGCTGTTGTGCTACTAATAGTTGTGAAATGATTAATAATAAACCTGCAACAAATTTTTTCAAAAGAAATCGTTTTTTCAGAAAACGTAAAGATACAATTTATATTGTTACTGATGATGTGGTTATTTGGTTATCTGGTGAATTGATGAACAAGGTCGCTGAGTAATTTTGCGACGCAGGAGCAAAATTGTACCGGAGCGCCGGTTCATTGAATATTTTGCTTTCTTATGTTTGCTTTTTACATCATATAATGATATTGCTTATAATATGAGGAAATGAGGAATGAGAAAGGTCATTGAGTATCCTGACCCCGACTTTTGTCGGGGATATGGGTTTTGTATCAAAGTAACCGGTGTTAAGAATTAATTTATTTTTCATTTGGAACACGCTGATACCGCGCGTGTCGCACTTTCCACTTTTTACTTGGCACTAAAACTATTTTTTCGTCAGATTTTGCAAAGCACGTTTGATTTTTCTGGCGGTTTCAATATCCGGAGCAGGGAATTGTATTTTGTTTTGATAAGACTGTATTTTACCGTCTTTATAGTATTTTATCAATTTTTCCATGTGATTGGTACTTATTTCCACATTAATTTTCTTGCCGGAAACTTTTATTTTGACACTTTTCGGATTTAAATCGGAAAGATTGACTTCGTAAAGCAATTCTTTACTCGATTTTTTACCGGTCATCACATTTTGGTATTTGATGCTTTTATTTTCATCTAAAAATTCTACTGTTTGTTCGTATGAGGTGTCACCGAGATTGAAATTTTTCAAATTATCTTGCAACAATTGACTTGCCGTATTTAAGTTTAAAGGTTTTTGTTTTTTAGGGTCAAATTTTGCTTGGCAAATACCGGTCATTTTTTGTAAAACTTTTTGAACAATTACGGCTTGTTCGGCACCCGGAACATAAATTTGAATCCCTGATTTGTAACTTTTAACTTCTCCATCCCGCGTATATTTAATATAATTTTGATTGGACTTAGTCTTGAGTTCAACTACAATGACTTTTCCCTTTGTTTTGGGCTTGATTTGATTTTTGTTAAGATCTACCAAATTAAATTCATAGACATCATTATAAGATTTTTTAGAACCGTTGATAGTTTGTTCAAAATTAACCACACAATTACCGGACATATTTTGAGTGTATTCTTGATCATTAACAGTTACTTTTTCAATCAATTCATTCAAAATATCATAGCCTTTTTGCAAATTAGAAACTTTAGGTAAGGCGGCTTCTAATTTTTGTTTGGCAAGCGGAATAATATCTGTCAAGACTTTTTGCATATCTCTGGCTTCTTCAACATTTTTAGTAGCAATATTGAGCTTGTTGACATATGATTTCAGTTCGTTATTTTCAGTTACTTTAATCAATTTTTCACCATGTTTGGTAGCTATTTTTAAACCGAAAGCATCACCGCTGACATAGAAATCTATTTGTTTCGGATTGAGATATGCCAAGTTAAAACTAAAATTGATATCCTTTTCTTTTTTGCCCGAAGCTATATTTTTGTGTAGGACAACCGCCCCGGGGTAATCGGTATTTTCTGATAATTCTTGTGAAATTTGTTTTTTAATCAAATCGACATTACCGATATGTTCTTTTAACCAATCGAGCCGGTCGGAATAACCGTTGAGTGCTAAGCGGTTGTCTAAGATTTTACGGGCAACAGGTATGGCTTTTTTAAGGGCTTCCGCTAAACTGCGACCGTTATCTGGGTCTGTGGCATATAGTGTAAAATTGTAAACATAACTTATTTTCTCGTCATTGACGGTTTTTTTGATGAGCTTTTGTTTTTTGTTGGTTGTCAAATTTACAGTAATAACATCTTTTTTGGCAGTGGATCTTACCGTATTAGGGTCAATATCAGCCAAATTAAATTCATAAACATTGGCTTTCGTTTTGCCTTTACTGTCCACTTCGTCAATATGCAGGCTGACGATGCCCGGTTCAGGACTTTCAATAGATTGTTGGTATTCCTTTTTGCCGGATTGTACGATTTGTAATTGTCCGGAAATATCTTGTAATACCGTGTCAAAATTTTGCGCATTGGTAACGATTACAGTCGTAAAAAGTAAGTAAAAAGTAAACAATTTTTTCATCATAATTATTTTTTAGGTTTGCAACATTTAATTTAAACAAAAATAAACTTTTCTGTCAGTTTTTTTAATGATAAATGTAAGGATTAGCATAATTTCAATGAAAAAAATATGAGATTTATTTTCAGATTATAAAAATATATTTATTCTTTGTTCATATCTTTGTATATTGAATTATTTCTGAATCCAATATATTCGGAAATTTTCCAAGAATAATATAAATGTTGGTGAATTATGTCTCAAAAGAAAAAAGAGTTTAAAAATACTATCAATATCAAAAACAAGCGGGCGCGCTTTGATTATGAGATATTGGATAAATATATTGCCGGTATTCAGTTGGTGGGTACGGAAATTAAAGCCATTAGAGAAGGCAAAGCGAGTTTGGCTGATAGTTTTTGTGAGTTTAACGACCGCGGTGAATTGTTTGTGGTTAATATGTATATCAATGAATACAGCCATGGTACACATTATAACCATCAGCCCAAACGTGAACGCAAACTGTTGCTGAATAAAAAAGAACTTAAAAAACTGCGTCGCGAAGTGGAAAAAAACGGCATGACCATTGTACCGTTGAGGATGTTTATAACCGACAAGGGCTGGGCAAAGCTGGAAATCGGTTTGGCTCGAGGTCGAAAGAATTATGATAAACGCCACTTGCTTAAAGAGCGCGATATCAAACGGCAATTAGACCAAGTCAGGAAGGATTACCGGTAAGTTACTTGAAAGCTAATTCCATTCACTATCATCATAGCCGAAGTATTCTCCAAAAGGATTATCATCATCGCCAAACAACTCGTCATCTTCATCGGGTTGGTCGGTAAAGTCTATTTCGGGTGGGTCTTCCGGACGAATGCCTTGTGCATAAGCGACTTGAGGATATTCCACACCGGGGGCTTCATCTCCTGTTTCCATCAAATTAATCAAAAAACGCCACATATTCAGATAATCGTAAACATAAAGCAAATTTGGGGTTTCTTCACTGAGCACTTCTTTCACAAAAGTTCCGGACATCAAGTTGTTATGAGGTTTTGAATCATCCATGTTAAACAACGGAATTTCAAAACCTTGATTGAGTTCTTCATCAGTTAAATAGAAAGAAGCCATCTCAGTACCGTCAAAGTCAAAACTGTTGACAATAACATTATGCAGGTCCTCCAATGTAGCATTATCTTGTATTTCGATATCGCGATAAACATCATCGCCGGTGGTTTCTAAAAAAATCCGAAGTTTGTATACCATAGTTGTGTTTTATGATTCTATTGCAAATATAATGTAAATTAATAATATTATGTATATTGAAGAATTGACGAATTGAGAAGTAGGTTACCGAGTGATCCCGATAAGAATCGGGATTGTATTGAAGTGACCGGGTTTATTTGATTTCAAATGTTAGATTTTTTAAACCATTAAACCATTGAGGACATTAAGATTTTCTTTCGTATTCTTTTATAATTTCCGGTCCAATTTTTTGCATATAAGCTAAAGCTTTTTCGTAATCATTAGGTATTTTCCCTTCTAAAATAGCTTCTTTTATAGCTTCTTTTATCAGTCCGACTGCTTTGGAAGGTTTTAGGTTAAAGGTCGCCATAATTTCTTCTCCCGATACCGGCGGTTGAAAATTTCGGATTTTATCCCGTTCTTCTATTTCAATGAGTTTTTGCCGGACTTGTTTTAAATTTTGCCGGTATTTTTCGTATTTTTTTTTGTTTTTGGTTGTGATATCGGCTTCACAGAGTTGCATCAAATCTTCAATGTCGTCTCCGGCTTCAAAGAGTAATCGGCGTATGGCGGAATCGGTTACATGATCTTCTATCAATGCTAAGGG
>JALWLE010000040.1 GCA_026996605.1 Flavobacteriales bacterium | reverse complement strand
TAGCACCATTTAAAGATGCTTTATTAGATAAATTTGAACATCAAACTATTGCGGATTTTGCCGCAGAAATAAAACGTAACGGTTCATTTTTGTCGTTAAAGGGCGTTGACATAAAGGGACGAGATTTGTTAAAATAAGAATAATTTGTCATATTATACTTTTCACCAAAATATATCTTGCTCATTATCAGTATGTTTTAAACCAATAGATATTTCTTCACTATTTTTTAAAATATTTTTTTGTGCAACTAAAAAAAAAGCTATAAATTTGCACCGCTTTTAAGCAGTAATGGCCTATGGTGTAACTGGCAACACGTCTGATTTTGGTTCAGAAGAGTCTAGGTTCGAGCCCTAGTAGGCCAGCTCAAAACATAGAATTAATCCCGCAACTTCATTAGTTTCGGGATTTTTTTTATAGCATAGTAGGAGAGAAGTTTTCTCTTTTCTTTTTTCGTTACCTATTCAATAAAAAACCTTATTTTTGTAGCAAACTTAACATACGTGATCAAAAAAGCGGCATCAATTTTAGCAGAACCTTTTATATGGCTGACTAAGTTTTATCAATATTTTTTGTCACCTTTATTGGGGTCAAACTGCCGTTATACACCAACTTGCTCACATTATACAATTGAAGCCCTTAAAACACATGGTTTATTCACTGGCGGTTGGCTGTCAATCAAACGTATTTTAAGTTGTAACCCTTGGGGCGGTTCCGGTTATGACCCTGTGCCGACCAAAGAAGAATTGCGAGTAAAAAAATCGTCTAAAACCAAAAAACAATGAATGTATTAAGCATCGTTTGGGATCCGGGCATCGGGCTGCATTTAGGACCTTTGACTATCAGATATTATAGTATGATGTATATTTTCGGTTTTATTGCCGGATATTATATCATGAAAAAAATTTTTAAAAATGAAGCTTTGCCCGCCAATCTGCTCGACCCACTTTTAACTTACGTAGTAATAGGAACGTTACTGGGCGCCCGATTGGGACATGTTTTCTTTTACGATTGGGCTTATTATAAAGAACATTTACTCGAAATTTTAATACCTGTTGTCAAAACAACCGAAGGTTACAAATTTACCGGATTTCGCGGTCTGGCAAGTCACGGAGCAACCATCGGTATTTTCTTAGCTGTATGGTATTTCTGGAAAAAATATCTCAAAGACAAACAGTCATTTTTATGGATATTAGACCGAATTACCTTAACCATTCCTATTGGAGCTGCACTAATTAGAATCGGTAATTTACTCAATTCGGAAATTATCGGAAAACCAACCGGAACCGATTACGGTTTTATTTTTAAACAACTTGGCGAAGATTTTCCTCGTTATCCGACGCAATTGTATGAAGCCGGTGCATATTTATCCCTACTCTTTATAATGTTGTATCTTTATTGGAAAACCGATTGGAAAAAATATGAAGGTATGTTATTCGGCATATTCTTTACGCTACTGTGGACTATTCGCCTATTAGTAGAATTTTACAAAGAACCCCAAGACGAAAAAGATGCACAATTATTAATGGAAACAGGCTTAGACAAAGGACAATGGCTCAGTATCCCCATGTTGATATTCGGTTTGGCAGTAATGTTTTATGCTTATAAAAAGTATCAAGTTAGAAGTAGCAAGTAACATTTGTATTAACCAAATATTTATAACAAAAATGAAACCGACATGATTAAAATAATTATTAAACACACAAGAGAATGATTATTTTAATCATCAAAGGTTACATCTGACCATAACGTTAAAATAAAAAATAAACAGATGAAAAAGATCATCTATTTATGGCTAATTCTTATTGGATTTACAGCCTGTCAAAACAAAAAAAATCAAGATATTATTCTGTCAGGAAGCATTAAAAATGCTCCGGATAATCAATTGGTTTTAATGGATATACATAATAAAAACCTTCACATTATCAGACTGGATAGCACTAAACATTTTACCGATACCTTAAAAACCGGCGAAGGTTATTACAAATTAAATATAAGCAACCAATATACTTGGTTGTATTTAAAACCCGGAGACCGGTTACAATTAACGACAGATTATAAGGATTTTGATAATCAATTGACCTACAAAGGGAAAGGTTCGGATGTTAATAATTATCTGGCAAAAAAAATATTGTTAGAACAAAAATTAAAACCTAAAATTTCTTATAATTATTATGGAAAACTTGATGAAAAAACTTTTGTTAAATTACAAGACAGCATAGCCAAAGCTTATAATGATTTATTAAAATCCGTCAAGGATAAAAAGTTTAAAAATTTAGAAAGTTTAAGAAACAAATTGGAACAGGCGCAACTTATTAGCCGGTATCCGATGGTCAAACGGTTTTTAACCAACAACCTCAATTATCAAGTACCGGCAGATTTTCCAAAAGCTTATGCAAACATTGACATTAATGATACATTAATAAAAAAATTACCCCAAGCCATCGGATATATCAATGATTATGTCGAACATAAATTGTCAGGTCGTGGAAAGGAAGTTGATCCTATTGAAAAATTACAATTTGCAGCTAAAAATATTAAAGATCAAGATTTTCTTGACAAATTTGCCTATAAAGAAGCAGACTACAATCTACTCTATACCAAAGATATTGATAAATTTTACGAATTATTTAATAAAATTGTAAAAAATTCCGATTACAAAGCCAAAATCAAAACCAAATATGATAATATCAAAGCTATGCAACCCGGCGCCCCCTCTCCTGATTTTACGGCTTATGACATCAACGGCAAAGCATATCATCTGAAAGATTTTGCCGGCAAACCGCTTTATATCGATTTGTGGGCAACTTGGTGTGGACCTTGTAGGGCGGAAATTCCGTTTCTAGAAAAAATTAAAGAACAATATAAAGACAAACCTATCAATTTTGTCAGTTTTGATGTCTATGATGACAAAGCCAAATGGGAACAAATGGTAAAACAACAAAAAATGTCCGGCTGGCAATTAATTAATACCGACAAAAATTTACCATTTCTAAAAAAATATGTAGTAGACGGTATTCCACGATTTATTCTAATTGATAAAGACGGCAATATTGTCGATGCCGATGCGCCCCGCCCTTCTGATAAAAGTTTAATACCTTTGCTCGACAAAACCATAGCAGGAAAATGATAAAACTAAAAACTAAAAAAGAAATAGATTTAATACGAGAAAGCGCCTTATTGGTGTCTAAAACTTTGGGTATGTTAGCCAAAGAAATCAAGCCGGGGGTAACCTCGTTATATTTAGACCGATTAGCCGAAGAATTCATCCGTGACCACGGTGGCATTCCGGGTTTTAAAGGATTGTATGATTTTCCAAACACGCTTTGTATGAGTCCCAATGACCAAGTGGTACATGGTATTCCAACTGACAAACCCTTACGTAACGGCGACATTATTTCGGTAGATTGCGGAGTGTTTATGAACGGATTTTACGGCGACCATGCTTATACCTTTGAAGTAGGCGAAGTCGATGACGATGTCAAAAAACTCTTAAAAGTAACCAAAGAATCATTATACAAAGGCATTGAGCAGTTTAGAGCCGGTAAGCGCGTCAGCGATATCGGGCATGCCATTCAACAATATACTGAAGCACACGGTTACGGCGTCGTACGCGAACTGGTCGGACACGGTTTGGGACGTAAGATGCACGAAGACCCGCAAGTGCCCAATTACGGACGTCCGGGACGTGGTAAAAAATTTAAAGACGGTATGGTACTCGCCATAGAACCCATGATTAATATGGGCACACATCGCATCAATCAGCTCTCTGACGGTTGGACCATTTTAACCGCCGACCGTAAACCTTCGGCGCATTTTGAACACGATGTCGCTTTGATAAACGGCAAACCCGAATTACTCTCAACCTTTCAATATATCTATGATGCTTTGGGTATAGAAACGGATGAAGAAAAAGAATTTCACAGATTTTATAGTAACTAGTACAACCTGGTACATTTTCAAAACCTGTTAGGTCTGACAGAAAATAGAAAGTAAAAACAGAATTTCACAGAGTATATCGTAGCAAGTAACTAGTAGCAAATTGGATAAGGATAAAGGGTGAAATTTTTGTAAACAAATCTAAAATCTAATTTCTAAAATCTAAAATATTTCCGACAGTCATTCATCATTTCCTCAAATTAAAAGCAGTATAAAAGTACGAAGTAAGGAACAATCATCAAAGCGCAAAACATACTATGAAGTAGTAAAAAATCCTCAATTCATCAAATAACCAATGTCCATCATCAAAAAAATACTCAATACCGTTCCGCGTCCTTGGCTGATTAAAATGAGCGGTTTAGCTCGTCCGTTCATAGACATTTATTATCGCGGCAGTCGTTATACCGACCCCATTAACGGAAATTCCTATCGAAAATTCTTGCCTTACGGCTATGTCAATATCCGCGAAAATGTTTTATCACCCGGCACCTTATCGCTCGAACGACACCGTTTGATGTGGTTGTATTTGCAACGGCAAACCGACTTTTTTACAAAAACCGGCAAAGTGTTACACATCGCCCCCGAACAAGCTTTTTATAAGCGCTTTAAAAAATTAAAAAACCTCGATTACATCACAGCCGATTTATATTCGCCTTTAGCTGATGTCAAAGCCGATATTACCGATTTGTCTTTTGATGACAACGAATTTGATGTCATTTTTTGCAATCACGTATTAGAGCATATCCCCGATGACACCAAAGCCATGCAAGAATTGTATCGTGTGATGAAACCCGGTGGTTTCGGTATTTTACAAGTGCCGTTAAATGAAAATCGCGAAGAAACTTTTCAAGATGACAGCATTACCGACCCCGACGAACGCACCCGTATTTTCGGACAATACGACCATGTACGCGTTTACGGATTAGACTATTTTGACAAATTAAGAAGTATTGGTTTTTCAGTAGAACCGGTTGATTTTACCAAACACTTAACTGATGCCGAAATTGATAAATTCCGTTTGGTAAAAGGGGAATTATTACCGGTTGTGTACAAAAGTTGAAAATTAAAAGTAAAAGGTTTAAAGTTCTTTTGAATAGAAAGAAGTTTTTGAAAATTGAAATTTCCTGATAGTAAATTAAGAAAATTATGACCGCCGCCGATGGTGTGGCGTTTTAGACAAATACTTTTTAAGTTTAGGTTTAGATTTTATTTTGCGCTGTTTTTTATTTTGAGTTTGGTCTTGTGTTTTAGCCGATTTTTTAGAATATTTTGATTCCAATAATACTTCCAACAAATCCATACGTCCCAAAGCGGTAAGTTTGTCTTTAATCCACCGGCGGTTTTCCGGTTTATACCAAAAGAAAAATTTCCATTGGTCGAGTTTCGATTTTCGGTCTTTAACAGTTTTAATCGGTTTTAGCGTATAAGGATGATAGCCCGAATAATAGGCTACGGTAGCAACAGTCATCGGGGTCGGGGTGAAATCTTGCACTTGTTCCAACTGAAAACCCATAGCTTTGGTTTCGGCAGCCAAATTTGCCATATCTTCCATATCACTTTCGGGGTGTGACGAAATAAAATACGGCACCAACTGTTGTTTTAATTGATGCTTGCGCAAAATTCTGTCATACATCCTCTTAAAATCGTGAAAATATTTAAACGAGGGCTTGCGCATCATTTTTAGTACACGGTCCGATGTGTGTTCCGGCGCAACTTTTAGCCGTCCGGAAGTATGGCGGGTTACTAATTGCTCTAAATACACTTCCAAATCCTTCGGATCGGCTTTTTTGTTAAAAGACGGTACTGTCAAATCGTAACGGATACCACTACCGACAAAGGCTTTTTTGACTTTGGGATGGCTGTCAACGGTGCGATAAATATCCAACAAATCTTTATGGGATGTATCCAAATTGCTACAAACTACCGGATTGATACATGACGGCGCCGTGCATTTTTCGCAGATACTCAAATCTTTACCTTTCATTTTGTACATATTGGCAGAAGGTCCGCCAATGTCAGAAATGTAACCTTTAAAATCTTCTTGCTCAACGATTTGTTCCAATTCTTTAACAATTGATTTTTTACTGCGGCTTGCTATAAATTTTCCTTGATGTGCCGAAATAGTGCAAAAACTACAACCACCAAAACAACCGCGATGAAT
>JALWLE010000039.1 GCA_026996605.1 Flavobacteriales bacterium | reverse complement strand
TGTATTGCTTACCAAAACGGGTGCCGGCAGCACTTTCTAACAGTAAATACAGCTGTTCCTCTTGTGTATTGACAGGATTTTTGATAAACAATCGCAAATCAGATAAGCGCTTACCAAACCACCAAGTTGCAATAGAATTAAGAAAGTTCATTGATACATTTTTTGGTAAATTTAAGAAAAAAGGTGTTATGTTTATCGGTTAGGGCGTTTACGGGCTATCCGTTTGTAGTTGCTTTGTTCCGCACTGATGTTTTATCGGCGGTGCGGGGGCTTCCTGCGGTCGCCGCCACCCGCCGTAAAACATTAGGCGGCACTGCAGCAAGCTACCACTTCTATCCCTAACGCAAGTCAGACGGCAGTGTGTATTTTTGGTCAAAAAAGCTTTTATATAAGTTATAAATTTTGTGGTTAACCTGTTTCAAGGACGTGCAAATATCAAATCAATAAAACCACATAAGACTTATAAGGACACAAAAGAAAAAAACTTACGTGAACTTATGTGTCTTATGTGGTTCAAAAAAATCCTCATTTACTAAAAAAAAAACGGTCATTTCGATACATCCCGATTATCATCGGGACACTCAATGACCTATGCCTTCAATTCCTCAAATAAAGTTAGATTTTAGAAATTAGAAGTCTTTTATAAGTATATAATAATCAACCAAAATTATAATTACTCATTCCTCAAATTTTAAGCAAAAATTATATCAGAAACAATAAGCAATCATCAAATTATAAAATAAACAATGAAGCACTACAAATCATCATTTCCTCATTTCCTCAAATTATAAGCAGCAACCAAGTTTGAAGTACAAAGCAAACATCAAATCTCAAAGTAAATAATGAAGCAGATAAAATCCTCAATTCCTCAATAATTTTGTATTTTTGTAAAAACGAATCTTCTTATGCCGTCATTTTTCAAATTAAATAAAAACAAAAAATTCGGTTATACCCCACGCTATTACGACGAACGTAAAGAGCGTATGGACAACCTGAAAAAACAATACGGTGACGAAACAACCACCGCCGAACAACGCATGCGCGGTAAGTTTAGACGTCCTACCAAAAAGACGATGCCCGGCATCTTTTCCGGCGCCACTTTACGCACTTTTTTGATTCTCGGCATCTTGGTGCTGGTCGTTTATTATATGTTAAAAAAATACCAACTGATTTAATGCAACCCGGACGTATCAAATTATTACCCGACCATGTCGCCAACCAAATCGCAGCCGGCGAAGTGGTGCAACGCCCGGCTTCGGTGGTCAAAGAGCTGATGGAAAACGCTTTGGATGCCGGCGCCGATGACATCAAACTGATTGTCAAAGACGGTGGAAAAGCGCTCATTCAAGTAGTCGATAACGGACAAGGCATGAACGAAGTCGATGCCCGTATGGCATTTGAACGACATGCAACCAGCAAAATCAGTAGCGCCGAAGATTTGTTTCAACTGCAAACCAAAGGCTTTCGCGGTGAAGCATTGGCATCTATCGCCGCCGTAGCCCATGTCGAGATGAAAACCAAAACGGCAGATGCCGAACTCGGCACTTATCTCAAAATCGAAGGCAGTCGAGTCGTCAAACAAGAGCCGGTCGCAACCCCCAAAGGTACTTCTATAGCCGTTAAAAACCTGTTTTACAATATTCCGGCGCGTCGCAAATTTTTAAAATCGGCACAAGTCGAGATGCGACACATCAACGACGAGTTTTTCCGCTTGGCATTGGCACACCCCGGCATTGCTTTCAGCTTAATACACAACGGCAATACGGTTTATCACTTGCCCAAATCCAACCGGTTACAACGCATTGGTAATTTGTTTGGCAATAAAATGCCGCAAAAATTGGTGCCGATTGAAGAAGCGACGGATTATATCAAAATATACGGCTTTACCGGTAAACCTGAATTTGCCAAACGCAAGCGTGGTGAACAATTTTTCTTTGTCAATAACCGCTTTATCAAAAGCCCGTATTTGAATCATGCCGTGTTGTCAGCTTACGAAGGGCTGATTAAAGACAAGGCATTTCCGTCTTATTTTATTTATTTTGACATTGATCCCAAACATATCGATGTCAATATCCACCCGACCAAAACCGAAATAAAATTTGATGACGAACAAACGGTTTATGCCATTTTAAAAGTAGCCATTAAGCATAGTTTGGGACAATTTAACCTGTCCCCGTCTATGGATTTTGACAGCCGCCCCGACTTGGAAGTGCCTTATGATTACAACAAAAAAACACCGGTCAATCCGCAAATCAATGTGGACCCCGACTTTAATCCGTTTAAAGAAGACGATTTCGGTCAACCGGCAAAAGTATCGCCGCAAAGAATGTCAAAACAATTTGAATATTTTGAAACTTTGATGCACGAAACCGCGCAAACCGCCGACCAATTGACCAATGACACCCCGCCACAACCCGAAACATTTATCCGGTTTGAAAGCGATATGAACCGGCCGAGTTTTCAGTTAAAACTCAAATATATCGTTACCAACAGAGATGACCAACTACTGATGGTACATCAAAACAGGGCGCATTTGACGGTCTTGTATCACAATTTGTTGCACCAATTACAACAAGGACGAATGGCATCGCAACAACTGATTTTTCCGGTGGAATTACAACTCAATCCCGATGAGATTTCCTATCTGGAAGAACACCAAAGCAAAATTACCGCCATGGGCTTTGATTTAGATTTTGACCAAGCCGGTGTTTTGGTAAAAGGCGTACCGGTGGAACTGAAAATCCAAGCCATTACCGGTATTTTTCAAGAGATTTTAGAAAAATTACGCTACGAGAATCCCGATAAAATCACCGATATCGAAGAACGTCTGGCATTGATTATCGCCGAGCAATCCGCCGTTAAAACCGGTCAAAAATTATCGGAAACCGAACAGCAAAAACTTTTAAACGATTTGTTTAAACTGCCCAATCCGCGTTTTACACCAACCGGCAAAAAAGTGTTTAGCAGTATTGAAGCAAAAGATATTGATAAAAAATTTGATTAGTTTTGCGTGATACAGCTCATTTCAGAAAAGAATACAGCTCAAAAACCTATTAATTTGAGCCGAAATTAGTATATTCGTGAGCTGAATAAAAGAAAATGAAAGAAGTCCAAAATATTATCAACGACATCAAAAAAGGTGACATCAAGCCCATTTATTTTTTAGCGGGTGAAGAGCCCTTTTTTATCGACCAAATCAACGATTATATCGAAGCGCATTTGCTACCCGATGAAGCCAAAGGATTTGACCAGATGACGCTTTACGGTCTCGATGTCAATTTGCCGGATTTGATACTGCAAGCCCGCCGGTTCCCGATGATGGGTGAACGGCAACTGATTATTGTCAAAGAAGCGCAACATCTGTTTAAAAAACAAGCCGATACCGATGCCTTGGAAAGTTATTTGAACCAACCGGCAGACACCACGGTTTTGGTTTTTAATTACAAATACAAAAAGCTCGATAAACGCAAAAAAATATACAAGCAAATCCTTAAAAAAGGCGTATATTTTGAAAGCAAAAAATTGTATGAACGCGACACTTTAAATTGGATTATCGACACGCTCAAAACCATGCAGCATCCTATCGATGTCAAAAGTGCGCAAATGCTGATTGATTTTTTAGGCACTGATTTGTCCCGAATTTATAACGAAATACAAAAATTAGAGGTCATTCTTGACAAAGATGCCGCCATTACCCCTGAAATTATTGAAACACATATCGGTATCAGCAAAGATTATAATAATTTTGAGCTGAAATCGGCGGTCGCCACCGGAAATTATCTCAAAGCCCAAAAGATTGCGCGGTATTTTGCCGCCAATCCCAAAGAACACCCGATTATAGTAACGATTGCTTTGCTCTACGGATTTTTCAGAGATTTGTTCATCTATCATACCTTAAATGACAAATCTAAATTCAGCGCAGCCAAAGCCCTTGGTATCAATCCGTATTTTGTCAATGAATACCAAGTAGCCGCTCAAAAATACCCGATGAAAAAAGTAAGTCGTAATATCGGTTATCTCAAAGATGCTGACCTAAAAAGCAAAGGTGTGGATTCGGGCAGTATGACCCATAAAGATATTTTAAACGAATTGTTATTTAAATTGATGCATTGAAATAAGTGGAAAGTACCAAGCGGAATAATGCAGTCTATAATTGAAAAATGAAAAAAGAAAGGATTGTCATTTCGACAGAATCCTGACCCAAGTCAGGATGACGAGAAATCTTAATACTGAAAAGATTAAATTATTAATGAGATTTGTCACTATGTTCGAAATGACAGTAAACATCAAATAACCAAATAACCAATTAACCAATAAAATGAGCTTAATCAAAAGTATATCAGGTATTCGCGGGACCATAGGCGGTCGCCCGGGCGACAATTTAACCCCTTTAGATGCGGTACAATTTGCCTCGGCTTACGGCACGTGGCTACAAGAAAAATTTCCAAATAAAAAATTGAAAGTCGCCATTGGACGTGACGCCCGTTTGTCGGGTCCTATGATTCAAAATATCGTTCAAAATACACTTACCGGATTGGGTATCGATGTCATAGATTTAGGGCTATCAACCACACCCAGCGTCGAAATGGCTGTAACCGGATTACAAGCAGACGGTGGTATCATCTTAACTGCCAGTCACAATCCGAAGCAATGGAACGCGTTGAAATTACTAAACGAAAAAGGCGAATTTCTATCGGCTGCCGACGGACAAAAATTATTGCAAATCATTGCACAAAATGATTTTAATTATGCTTCGGTAGATGATTTAGGACAGATAATTTCCAAACCCAACGGCTATATCGATGAACATATTGAAGCTATTTTGGCTATGGACGAAGTACAAACGGACGCTATAAAAACAGCCGGTTTTAAAGTCGTGATTGACGGTATTAATTCGACCGGCGGTTTGGCAATACCCAAATTGTTAGACGCGCTGAATGTCACATATGACTGCTTGTTTTGCGATGTGTCCGGCGATTTTCAACACAATCCCGAACCACTTGAAAAAAATCTGCAAAGTATTATGAAACAGGTGCCGGAATCCGGTGCCGATTTAGGCATTGTTGTTGACCCTGATGTCGATCGGTTAGCATTGATTGACGAAAACGGCAAAATGTTTGGTGAAGAATACACTTTAGTGGCTGCTGCTGACTATATTTTGTCTAAAAATCCGGGAAATACCGTATCTAATTTATCATCATCTCGGGCGCTTAAAGATTTATCCGATCGATATGGTGTTCAATACTTTAAAGCCAAAACCGGCGAAGTCAATGTCGTGGAAAAAATGCGTGAAGTTGATGCCGTTATTGGCGGTGAAGGCAACGGCGGTGTTATCTATCCCAAACTACATGCAGGCAGAGATGCTTTGCTCGGTATTGCTTTGATTTTGTCTTATTTGGCTGAAAGTGGCAAGAGCTTATCCGAATTGCGTCAAACTTATCCGTCATACTTTATGAGTAAAAACAAAATGACGGTTACCCCCGATTTTGATTTGGATAAAGTGATCAAATATTTTGCCGGTAAATATCGAGATGAAGAAATAGACACCCAAGACGGTTTACGTATCGATTTTTCCGACTCGTGGGTGCAGGTGCGTAAATCCAATACCGAACCCATTATCCGCATTTATGCTGAAGCCCGTTCGCAAGAGAAAGCGGACGATTTAGCCCAAGACATGATGCGAGAAATCAAGGAAAAATTTTTATCAGATGACTGATTTAGCTAATTATTTTAAAACATTTCGCGAACAGATCATCGGGATAGATGAAGTCATTGACACCCCATATGGTGTCATGCCTTTGGTTTATACAGATTGGACGGCTAGCGGCAGGTTATACGCCCCTATCGAACAAAAAATAGCTAAAGATTTTGGGCCATTTACCGCCAATACACATACCAAAACCAGTTTGTGCGGCAATTTAATGACAACTGCATATGAAGAAGCGCGAAATATCATCAAAACCCATGTCAATGCCGGCAAAGACGATGTCTTAATTATGACCGGACACGGCATGACCGGTGCCGTAAACAAATTACAACGGATATTAGGACTTAAAATTCATGAAAAATACCAATCGCGAATTAAGCTCTCAGACGAAGAACGTCCGGTAGTATTTATCACCCATAT
>JALWLE010000038.1 GCA_026996605.1 Flavobacteriales bacterium | reverse complement strand
ACCAATACCCCGGAAACCGCCTAAAAAGCCTCCTCAAAGAACTAGCAAAAACAATACACGAATACAATGAAACATACCCCGAAATACTGAGGCTGAAAGAAAGGATAGCGAACACCGTAGAAGCCTTATATTACTCAAAACATTAATATCTTAATCCATGATTCCTTCTTCCTTAAGCTTATATAGCATGTTAAGTAGCCAATGGCTGTCCGGGAAAGTCTTCTTTTCTCTTACTTGTTCGTCAATAATGGGTTTTACATATGTTTCAAAGAACTCTCTTAGACTGTATAGTGTTATGCCTTTATCCTTTAACGATTCCTTAGCTCTCTTAAGCGAGTCCCACGAAGAAAATATTATAGCATATTTTCTATACTCAAGCTCAGGGACTTGTTCACTATTTAAACCTAGAATTTTAGCAATGTACTTTACAATAGCCTTCACGCGATCTTCACTGAACTCCTTCATAATAGCTTCAACGATATATCCGCTACTCCTATAGATCGATGATATTTCCCAATGCTCAATTACTAGTTTATTTTTTCTTCAAACTTAAAGTCGTATTCCTATTGAGAACGTGAGACAATAAACAAGATTTATTATTGGAGTTGTTAATATAGAGATTTTAAGGTAGCTGATAAAATAAGAACTAGGTTCTATATATATTTATTTAAAAATAGATTATATTCCATTTTAAATCTTGTTTTGAATAGACTATCTTCTAAATATAAGCTCGTCGGATTGAATTGTATGACCTACATCTCTATACCATTCTATACTCCCCATAGAAGGTGGTTCGCTAATAGGTTCGGTAGTGCTGTACCGATAATTTGTATTAGTTAAGACTTCTCCACCTACAATAAACATATGATTGTCTATGTAAGTAATAACTGAAACGTTACCCTGGACAGTATAGGCATCTGAATAGTCCCAAGAGTTTGTACTAGGATTATAATAATATGCGTCCCACATAGTAATATACCAATCTCCATAGAAATTATTATTTAGCGGTTCAATACCGTACTGTAAAGTCCTTATAAGGACTCCACTATGTAAGAAAGACCCTACAATAAATCTATCTTCACTATTATATAGTGTATACGTATAATTATAGTCTAGTTTTCTTTCACCCCAGGCTCCTTCATAAACACAAAATACAACATTATTGCCTGATATCTCCATAATAAGAGTTATAACCATTTCATCGGCAATGTCAAAACCTTCACTTACCCTAATCATTGTAATATTGTTTCCGTACCATAGCTGAGGAGCAAAATAAACTAATCCGCTGCTAAAGAGATTTGCTCCTAATTGATAAACGTACCCGCTGAGATTAACGTTTCCATTTACAATTCTCCCTGTAGCAACTGATATCACAGCTGACAATCTATTATCTGACGGAATTACATTAGGATATGTCGGATAGAACGTTATATTAAGTACTACTCTTGTTGTCTCTAGCGGACTAGTTCTGTAGTAGAATCCTACATATGGGTTTGCATAGCATTGATGGGCTGATAGTATAAAAAGAATCACCAAAATAGACAAGCACAGGATTCTAGTTAGTTTCATTTTCCAATCACCTCTATTTTTGTTATTGTTGCTGGCCATATGCTTACTCGTGGTGTTGTTGTGGCTATGTTTATTGTTCCTATTAGGTTTGATTTTTCGAACATGTATCCGGGCTTTATGAAGCCTGGTATCCATATGTGCATGGTTATGGTTCTGGACTGGTTTGCGGCTAGTGTTATTCTGGTTACATTGTACCATACTAGGTCGTTGGTTCTTAGGACAATGTATGCTGGCTTATTATCCCGGATTATGAGTACTACTGGGATCTTACCGTGTATCGGGTTGTATGGCTTCTTCACGAATATTATTTTTCTAACTGTATCGTTCTTTATCTTCATGAGATCCATTGTTCGGGCCCTGAGCACCAGTACGTTGCTTGTCTTTCTCAGCTTGTCGAGGTCAACATATTTTATCGGTATGTAGATGTAGCTCGCACCCCCGGTTTTCACGCCCAGCAGGATCTCTGCTTTCCGAGGTGCTTTTGGCCCGGCCCGATACGTTAGCTCTACGGGGATCGAGAGAATCTCCCCGGGCCCAGCCTTGAGGACAGTATCCCCGAACCTGTAACTACTAGGTACACTCACAATAACTGCTCCCCAATCGGGTGGAAGCTCGCTCGGACTACCAATAAAACCTATAGAACCAGTATCCGTAGTACTAGAAACAAGCGTTTTACCGCTTTCAGGGATCGAGCCATTACTAGGTTCCGCTACTGATCTAGTACTAGTAGTACTATAAACAGGTAATTGATAATGACCCATTATAGCGATCATAGAAATTGATACTAATACTATGAGTATAATGAATACCAGAGATCCGGTACGCATTTTACCTCCTGAGAATACTAGTCCTGCTTATTTCTTATTATTTCTATCGATGTTCAAATTTTTGAACAAATGGTGATGTTTTAAAGGGACAAAAGTATGAACTAATAGATTTGATAAGTGGAGAACTCTCTGGAAAGCGAGCTTAAATAAATGAGATGTTTATGTTATAAATCAGCTGTGTCTTTATTAACAGGCTATCATGTTATTGTCATAGTCTTTTATAGAAAATTGATGTTATCTAAACATTACATTCTAATAATTAAGTAAGTGAATCAACCATGTAATACTCGAAGAGCTTTTTCGAAACCTCACCATAATCGAACACCCTATCTTTCACCATCTCTTTAATATACCTGCTCCGCTTCTCTAGCTCAGCTATTAGTTCATCGAGCGTTAATCCATTGGCCTCGGCCACTTGTTTAAGCCTATAGCTTCTCTCTATGACTTCTTCGGGTGTGCTTGGACTAAATGTGTCTATAAAGGGATTCCACGTGAATACCTCTGTATAGTTTAATGGAATGGGCTTGTTTGCTTCGAGGTCGAGCCTCGTTATCTCCCATACCTTGGCCATTCTCCTAACAACATGACCATTTCTAAGCTTTACGCGTCTCATCAAGACAATACTCCATATTAACATGAGGAAAGCGGGCTTTACATTGAGTGGTGGCGAAGTCATACGCATAAAAGCTTCCTCGATCGAGTTTGCGTGGAATGTACAAGCGGATCCCTGACCTGTAGCGGCCGCTTGTACTAGTGTCTGGATCTCTTTTCCGCGTACCTCACCGATCACTATGTATTGTCCCCTCCTACGTAGGCTGAACTTTGTGAGCTCAAACAAGTCTATGTCTAGCTGGGACGACCCTATCGTGTAGCCTTTCCTGGTATAGAGCGGATCCCAATGGGTATGAGGAAGCCTGAGCTCCGGGGTATCCTCGATAGTAACATATTTGAAATCTGGCGGACCCAGGGTTAGGAGGGCTTGTAGAGCCGTAGTGTTGTGCACAAATATATTGTTTGCGAGGAAGTTCTCGCTACCGGGAACCATGAAGTCATATACATAGCCCCTATACTCTCCTATCTCCTCTATCCTCTCGATCCCCGAGAACATGGCTAACGGATAATGCTCTAGGCCTTTGAGATGATGGTCTAGTAGTAGCGGGGCCTTCAAGTGATCGTGGAATACTATGTCCTCAGGCCTCACGACACGTAGTTCTCCGTCACGGAGCGATACTAGTAGCGAGTGATCTGGTGTAACATCTACGCTGTAGCCGTTCCTCAGCTTAATCCTGTAAAGCGGTCCTTTATACCAATGCCTAATCATTATGGCGGGGCTCCATATAGCCCGGAGAGAGCCCGGGTGGAGCGAGGCAACCTCAAGATCCCTAGGTACTATGTATTCGTAGCCGTCAACCTCTACGACGCCATACTTCTTAGATAAGAGGTCCCAGAGCTTTGAGACATCAACTATCCTGATCTTACCGTTGGTTCTTACAGCAACCCTGGTATACGGGGCTATCGATTTCCCGGAAGCCATGCCCCCTATTATCAGTATGAAGGCTAGGTTTTCGAGGAGGATCCAGAAATAGGCGGCCATCAACGGGCTGAGAGTCCCATAGTCTATGAGCTGGGTGATCGTGAGGGGCTTCTCGGGGAACTTCCTAATCGTGAAACTGGAGCCCCGGCCAGATACCTCGCCTAGAGCCAAGGCTATTCTATGACCTTCCGGGGAACGAGCTTCGAGTATTGGAAAAGCCGTCGATATATACTTACCACACTTCTGGGCCAGTTTCTGAACAAAGATAGCTGCTTCCTCCTCGCTCGGTATAACAATGTTTGTGTCCAGCCACGTATAGTTAGAGACATCGCGGTGAACAATAGCTACTGGTACACCCGGCCCCTCCATACTGATCTCTTCAACTAATGGATCCCTCATAGGGACATCGATGTAGCCGTAGCCTATTACATCCCTCATGATATAGTAGTTCAGGGTCTTGATGTGTTGCTCTACAATATCTACGACTCCGAGCTCCTCAGCCGCCTCCCACACCAGGTTCTTCACATAGTCCTCAATATTAGAAACCTGGGCCGGCTTCAGGGAGTAGCTCAGATGCTCCATTATGAGGCCATAAACATTCCTAACCTCCTCAGGCACCCTGGGCTCATCAACAATGTATAGTCCCCTACCGCCCTCATCTACGATGTAGACCGTGGCCATGTTCTCATAACCAGTATTGTAGACCTTGATAATCTCGCCAGAGGTAACATATGCACTAGCATGATAGCTGATAAGACGCGGGCCAGCCCCCACGATCTGCTGTCTCCTCTCCCGTGGGGAAAACAATAGTTTAATCTTGAAGGGGAGCCTGATCTTCTTCAATCTAGGCCGCCTCTTCGACCTCTGTAGGCCTGGTAGTGAAGAGCCTATACTCCTTCTTCGAGAGGGTGATCCTGAGCGAGAGCCTAGTGTTCTCCGTGATAAGGATCCCCTCGCCTGGCTGAGCCCGGAGAAGCTCCTGCTTCTCGGCCTCGCTCAGCTTGAACTCTTTAGAGACCGCATCGATGGCATTAATGTCCTGCATGAGGAGTAGCTTAGAAGCAGCATTCCTAACTATAAGGCTACCAACCGGGTTGCGTAGAACATCCTGTGGTTGCTGGGTAAGAAATATGAATGCAACATTGCGTTTACGCCCTCTCCTAGAAATAGCCTCCATCCACTTAGCAGCATTAGGGTTCTTTAGGAGGAGCCAAGCCTCATCGACAACTACTATTTTCCTACGGCTCCTCGGAACCTCTTCAATGTTCCTCCAGATCCTAGCGAATACTAGGAGTGATATAATATTTTTGAGCTTCTCGCTCTCAACACCGCGAAGCAATATACCGACACGGTTGCTCAATTCAACTGGTTCTCCCTGGAAAACAAATGACTCGGGTCCCTCGAGTAGTCCTTTCAGATATTTTCTAAGTTCATCGGAAGCTTCTCCGTAAAGGCTCCATATACTTTCATGTTTCTTTACAAGGCTGGCTAACTCTCCGTATAGATGTCCTGGAATATTAGCTAGTGTAGAGACTACATCGACGGCATCGCTTTTCGGTAGTAGTTTTAACGGGTCGAGGCCGAGGGGTTCCCCGGGCTTGACCTCTATGACCTGTCCCCCTGACTGTTGTAGAAGGGGTCGGTACTCGTTCTCAGGGTCTATAACGTAGAAGTCGAGGTCCTCTCCATACCTCCTGTAATACCTGTATATGAGTGCTTTGCCGGTAACCGATTTACCGGCGCCCGGAATACCTAGAGCCACCAGGTTATAGTTTGTATGGATGTAGATATCGTAGAACACCGGGCTCTTATCGATCCTAGGCAACCCAAGGAATACCCCGTCGGTCTCCATAAGCGTGTTAGATATGAACGGAAAGAATGCACCAAGGGTGTGAGTATCAGTGTATATCATGCTAGGCTCTCCGAGCTCATACATAAGCCATTGAAGGAGGGCCGGGCTGTCAACCTCGAAGCCCATTGATTCAAGCTCTCTCCTCACATACTCAGCTCTACTTTTGGCCTCTTCCCGGGAATCACCGCTTACTACTAGAATGAATCTTAACCCGAAGAGACTGGTTTCTCTCCGGACAAGGGATTGGAGGAGTTCTTCGAGCATACTGTATTCTTCCTCGATGTGCAGGTCCGGAGGTCTGCCCTCATACTGGTAGCTGGCCATGAGGGCTCTTAGAAACCTGTATCTGCGCTGAAGCAT
>JALWLE010000037.1:14864-22830 GCA_026996605.1 Flavobacteriales bacterium | reverse complement strand
GTTGACCAAATCGTTTTAGTGTCGCCTAGCGGCAAACCTATGTATCGCGAAGCAGACTTGATTGATGTATGGTTTGACAGTGGCTCGATGCCTTATGCCCAATGGCACTATCCGTTTGAAAACAAAGAATTGATTGACAATAACAAATTTTTTCCGGCAGATTTTATCGCCGAAGGGGTTGATCAAACCCGTGGTTGGTTCTATACTTTGCATACCATTGCCACTATGGTTTTTGATTCGGTTGCTTACAAAAATGTTGTTTCCAACGGCTTGGTACTCGATGCCAAAGGACAAAAAATGAGCAAACGCCTCGGTAATGCCATTGACCCGTTTAGTACCCTTGAAAAATACGGACCCGACCCAACACGTTGGTATATGATTTGGAATGCCAATCCGTGGGATAATCTCAAATTTGATGTCAAAGTATTGGAAGAAGTGCGTCGTAAATTTTTCGGCACGCTCTACAACACTTACGGATTTTTCAGTTTGTATGCCAATGTCGATGGTTTTACTTACAAAGAAGAAGATGTGGCATACCAAGACCGCCCGGAAATTGACCGTTGGATATTGTCCGAACTCAATACCTTGATAGGAGAAGTTACCAAGTTTTACGAAGATTACGAGCCGACCAAAGTGGCGCGTGCCATTCAAAAATTTGTCATCGACGATTTGAGTAACTGGTATGTGCGTTTGAGCCGACGTCGTTTTTGGAAAGGCGATTATGCCACCGATAAAATTTCAGCTTATCAAACTTTGTATAAAGCCCTACTGACCGTAGCCAAATTGATGGCACCTATCGCCCCGTTTTATGCCGATAAACTTTATTTGGATTTAATAGCCGTAACCGGTAAAGAAAATTTTGAATCGGTACATCTGGCAGAATTTCCGACAGCCAATTCTGAAGAAATCGACAAAGATTTGGAACGTAAAATGCAAAAAGCCCAATTGATTTCGTCCTTGGCTTTATCCTTACGTAAAAAAGAAAAAATCAAAGTACGTCAGCCCTTACAAAAAATCATGATTCCGGTGTTATCGGCACAAGACCGCGACGATTTGCAAGCCATTAAAGATTTGGTATTGTCGGAAATCAATGTAAAGGATATGCAACTGCTCGACGATGCTTCCGGTGTCATTGTCAAATCCGCCAAACCCAATTTTAAAGTTTTAGGACCGAAATACGGCAAAGAAATGGGTAAAATAGCCGGAAAAGTTAATCAACTGACACCGGCAGATATTGCCAAGCTCGAAAAAGAAGGGCAAATAGAACTCAATCTCGGTGATAAAAGCATTACGCTGACCAAAGATGAAGTGGATATTACCGCCAAAGAAATCAAAGGGTGGACTATTGCCCAGCAAGATGATGTATTGGTGGCGTTAGATATTAATATTACTGACGACTTACGTCAGGAAGGCATAGCCCGTGATTTGGTCAATCGTATTCAAAATTACCGTAAAGACAGCGGTTTGGAAGTTACCGACCGTATCAAACTATATCTTGTTCAAAACGACACTTTGCAAAAAGCCGCTGATGCCATGTCGGATTATATCAAAAGCGAAACTCTAACAGATGAAATCATTTGGACGGACAAGCTTGATGACGGTGTAGAATTGGATATTGATGGATTGCAAAGCAAAATGAAGTTGGTTAAAAGTTAATCAGTTAAAAGTGCCGAGTGCCAAGTGGAAAGTGCGACTTCTATCACGTACTTGGTACTTTCCACTTTTAATTTTCAACTCTTATGCTTCATGTCTCTTTCATAAAACATATAGAAAATATCTGTAGTCACATCGAACAAAAACCGGTACGATTGCGTGCCTATGAGCGTATTTCGGGTGGTGATATCAACGATACCTACCGTTTGGCAATGTCTGACCGCGATTATTTTATTAAAGTCAATACTGCCGACCGGCTCGACATGTTTGAAAAAGAAGCGGACGGTTTAAAATTGTTGTTCGAAAGTCAATCTTTTGTAGTACCGCAAGTCTATCATGCGGACGTTTTTGAACAGCATGCTTTTTTGTTAATGGAATACGTTGAAGCACTGTATCAAACCGAAAATCCTAAAAATTTTGCTGAAAGTTTGGTAAAATTACACCAAAAAATTAATGACCAATATGGTTTATCTTACGATAATTATATCGGGCGGTTGCCACAAAAAAATGATTTCAATACCGACTGGATCCATTTTTTTATAAAAAACCGCTTGCAATTTCAAATCGATTTAGCCGGTGATTTAATTCCAACTGATATTTTACATCAATTTGACCGGCTTTATCAAAAATTACCGGAACTGCTTTGGATAGACCGTCCGGCTTTGGTTCATGGTGATTTATGGTCCGGCAATTATTTTTATAATTTGCAAGGGCAGACTGTTATTTTTGATCCGGCTGTCTATTACGGACATCGTGAAGTCGATTTAGCAATGATGCAACTATTTGGTGGTTTTTCAAAAGATATTTATGAGTATTATCAAGCATTGTTGCCTATGGCGTCCGGTTGGCAAGAGCGCTTAAAAGTTTACCAATTATACCCGCTTTTAGTACATGTTAATTTGTTTGGTGCTTCTTATTTAGCTGGCATTAGTCGGATTTTAGCGTATTTTGTTAAAAATACCTAAAAGTCATATTTCATTATTTTAAAAAGCTTATTTTTGACCGGACTAAATCAAAAATATGGCTGAACAATTTTATATAAATGATGAAATATCCCCATTAAAAAGTGTTATTCTCGGTAGAGCGGATTCGCTTGGACCTGTTCCAACAGCTGAACAATGTTATGATCCGAAATCCCGCGAACATGTGCTTGCCGGCACTTATCCCAAAGAAGCCGATATGATTAAGGAAATGTCTGCTTTTGAACAAGTTTTAAAAAAACACGGCGTCAAAGTGTATCGCCCCGATTTGTTAGAAAATGTCAATCAAATTTTTACGCGTGATATTGGTTTTGTGATTGAAGACCGTTTTATCAAGTCTAATATTTTGCCTGATAGAGAAGCCGAATTTCAAGCCATAGAAAGTATTTTATCGCAATTTGACCAAAACAAAATCATCCAACCACCCGAAGAAGTGCATGTAGAAGGTGGCGATGTCATGCCTTGGGGTGATTATATTTTTGTCGGCACTTATCGTCGTCCCGATTATCCCGAATATATTACGGCTCGTACCAATGCAGCAGCTGTCGAGTTTTTGCAAGAAATTAATCCGAATAAAAAAGTGATTGGTTTTGATTTAAGAAAATCCAATACAGACCCGCGTGAGAATGCCTTACATCTCGATTGTGTGTTTCAACCGATTGGTAAAGGTAAGGCAATCATTCATAAAGACGGTTTTTTAGATGAGAATCAATACCAATTTTTGGTTGATTTATTCGGGAAAGAAAACCTATTTCATATCAACAAAGACGAAATGTATGATATGTATGCCAATGTTTTTTCCATATCGCCGGATGTCGTAGTGTCGGAACAGCAGAATAAACGCTTGAACGATTGGTTGCGCCAACAAGGATTTACGGTAGAAGAAGTGCCGTATCGTGAAATAGCCAAACAAGAAGGTTTGCTGCGTTGTTCAACTTTGCCTTTGCAGAGAGTAAAATGAATTAGGTGACGAGATATTAAGACCTAACAGGTCAGGGGATAGAATTTTGATTTGGTTGATGGGCATATTAATGTTGCCGGTATTTTTTGACAAATATATCGTAGAGACGTTTTGTCAAAACGTCTCTACGACATACGTAAATTGTTTTGGTAAAACATAAAAAAATCAACCAAAATTTCATCTCGGATACGTCTGAATTCTGCCATAATTTCTTCATCCGTTCCGGTGGCTTCGGCAGGGTCTTCAAATCCGATATGTAACCGGTGTTTGACATCACCCGAAAAATATGGGCAGGTTTCTTTGGCATCGTCACAAACCGTAATAACATAATCAAAAGAATCCTTTAAAAATTCCGATACATTTTTAGGGTGGTTGTTACTAATGTCAATATTCATTTCTTTCATTGCCACAATTGCTTTGGGGTGGACTTCGTTGCTTGGATTGGTTCCGGCAGAAGACACTTTTAAATCCGGGTCAAAAGCTTTTAAAAAACCTTCTGCCATTTGGCTGCGGCACGAATTGCCGGTGCATAAGATTAAAATTTTATGGTTCATATATTTTAATGTATAAGATTTTTATTGTCTTTAATGCTAAATTCCGGTTGCAAAGTTGTGTGTTCAATGCCGTATTGTTCTTTGAGATAAGTATTTACTTTTTTCATAATGTTTTCAAAATCTGTAATACGGCAATCTTCATCAACATCTAGATGTGCTTCAAACATCACGTCGTGTTCATTGATTTGCCAAGTATGAATATGATGAATATTTTTCACGCCGTCTATTTGACCAATATCTTTGGCAATTTGTTTCAAATCTAAATTTTCGGGGGTAAATTGCATCATTATTTTTAAAGATGTTTTAAAAATATCCCAACTCATATAGATTAAATAAACCGCAATCAAGATTGAAAACAGCGGGTCTATCCAATAAATATGATAGTATTTCATCACAATACCGCCTATCAAAACGGCAATTGACGTCAACATATCACCAAATAAATGCAAATAAGCAGACTTCATATTTATATTGGCTTTGGCATCTTCCTTAATAAACAACACACTTAATCCGTTGACGGCAATACTTCCCAACGCTAACCAAATAACTAAATTGCTTTTGATGGGTTGGGGATAAAAAATTCTTTGCACCGCTTCATACAAAATAAAAATAGCCAATATGATGAGCGTAGTCGAATTAAGAAAAGCAGCAATGATTTCACTGCGTTTGTAACCGAAGGTTTGTTTTTCATTCGCCGCTTTTTTTGACAGTCGGTTGGCAATGTAAGAAACGATTAACGAAATGACATCCGAAAAGTTATGAATAGCATCCGATATCAAAGCCATACTGCCGGCAATAATACCGCCGATGAGTTCTGCCAGACTAATACCCGCATTGAGTATTATTGTCAAAAACAAATTTTTACCGGTTACTTCGTGGTGGTGATGATGTTCGTGTCCCATAATATTTATGTATCATTATTTGCTGCAAAGTTACGAGAAACCAAATGCAATCTAATTGCAAATCGTAATTTTCAAATATTATGCTTTTGACAGTTGCTGCATATTCCATTTATTACCAGAGAATATTTGTCTGCAGTATAATTGTCAGGCAATTTAGGTAACCGAAAATCATAATCATACAAACAAAAAGTATTTCCGCAAGTATCACAATGAAAATGTGGGTGAATTTTATGATAATTAACTTCGCAAGCATCTGAACATATAGCGTATTTGATTGGCTTATCATCATCTTTAACAGCATGTAGCAATGCTTTTTTTTCAAAAGTTTTAAGAGTTCTGAAGATAGTTGCTCTATCTGCCCAAGGCAAAGCTTTTTCAATAGTAGCAATACTTAAAGAATGGGGAGTGTTCAACAGTAATTCTAATATTAATATTCGATTTGCTGTAATTTTAATTTCTTTTTTTCTTAACAATTCTTCTATTTCGGTTTTCATATCAAATAGTAACTTGTATCAATGCATAATTACAAAAAAAAAAGAAAAACTTCAATGTTTTTTTTAAACAACCCGACCAAAACTGAAAAATTTCTCAAAGTATAAACAAAAACGATGTAACTTTATGGCAAGTCAAACGTTATTAATAAAAAAAATATTATGAAAGCACACGAAATCGATTACAAAATTTACGGCGACGATATGCAAGTAGTTAGTATTGAACTAGACCCGGGCGAAACGGTAATTGCAGAAGCCGGCGCCATGAACTGGATGGATCCCGGTATTGAGTTTGAATCAAAAATGGGTGATGGCTCCAAGCCCGAAAAAGGCTTATTCGGCAAACTATTAGATGCCGGTAAGCGGGTGTTAACCGGTGAGTCAATCTTTATTACTCATTTTACTAACATCGGGACGGGAAAAAAAGAAGTCAGTTTTGCGGCACCCTATCCGGGAAAAATTATTCCGGTAGATTTAGATACTTACGGCGGCACTTTGCTTTGTCAAAAAGATGCGTTTTTGTGTGCTGCCAAGGGAACGGAAGTCAGTATTGCTTTTACCAAACGTTTAGGCACCGGTTTTTTTGGTGGCGAAGGTTTTATTTTACAAAAATTAGTAGGCGACGGTTTAGTATTTATGCATGCCGGTGGTACGGTTGTTAAAAAAGAACTTCAAAATCAAACTATTTATGTCGATACGGGGTGTATCGTCGGGTTTACCAAAGGAATAGAATACGAAATAGAACGTGTTAAAAGTTTAAAATCTATGTTTTTTGGTGGCGAAGGCATGTTTTTAGCTAAATTATCCGGTACCGGCACCATTTATTTGCAAAGTTTACCTTTCTCGCGTTTGGCAGATCGTATTTTGATGAACGCTCATAGTTTTGGTGGTAGCTCCAAAGGTGAAGGCTCTGTTTTAGGTGGACTTGGACGGTTGTTAGATGGTGACAACTTTTAAATCCATTACTTTTTAAGACGGATAAATTTTATCACAGGACCACCGGAAGCAGCATTTCTGCTCAATGTTAAAGTGTCTATATCTACCTGAGCGGCATATTGCGTATTTTCGATACTGACAACGTTCGGCGCACCTACATATTCATAAGTGCCGGGCGTTTTAATCGGTAATTGCGAAGTAGCAATATCCGGTGTATTTATCGTTACTATTAATTCATCGTATTTGTTAAATTCCCAAATGATGTCATTAGGTAAATAAGCTTCCGAATGATCGGCTTGGGTAAAATGAATTAAAGACCATTGAGCATGGTAAGGCATCTCTTTTTTATCATCTTCCTTTTGGCATGAGCTTAACCATAAAACAAGTAAAACCGGTATGATAAACTTTTTCATTGCGAAAATATTTTTTGCTAAATTTTTGACAAATATATAAATTATTGTCGTTAAATAGGTTAATAAACTTATAAAAGATATTTTTTTTAGAAAAAATCAAGAGATATTTAGAAAAAGTAAAATTATCATTAAAAATAGCTTCTTTATTTTAAAATGCCAAAAATTAACTTACTTTTGTATGACAAAATTAAAATCTTATGAGTGATACAAATTTAGATAAATATCCGCCACAAATCCGTAGAGATATAGTACGTATGGTACACGATGTCCAATCGGGACATCCGGGTGGTTCGTTGGGAACTGTTGAATTTTTTACGGCTTTGTTTTTTGAAATAATGGATGTCAATCCCAAGGAATTTAAAGTAAACAGTACAGGAGAAGATACTTTTATTTTATCAAACGGTCACATAACGCCGGTGTATTACAGCACATTGGCACGACGTGGGTATTTTGACGTCAAAGAATTGGTAACATTCCGGCGTTTAGGTTCACGTCTGCAAGGACATCCGTCTGTGCATGACGGTTTGCCCGGAATTAGAATTGCAAGCGGCTCATTGGGGCAGGGTTTATCCGTAGCACTCGGCGTGGCACAAGGCAAAAAATTAAATCATGACAAGCATTTGGTTTATACCCTTCATGGAGACGGCGAATTGCAAGAAGGACAAATATGGGAAGCTGTATTATATGCCGGAGCCAAAAGTATTGATAATTTGATAGCTACCGTAGATTATAACAATGCACAAATTGATGGCAAAGTGGATGATGTATTGTCTTTGGGCAATTTAAAAGCCAAATTTGAAGCTTTTAATTGGACGGTTGTCGAAATTAAAAACGGTAACGATTTGCAAGCTGTTATCGAAGGGCTCAAACAAGCCAAATCATTAACCGGAAAAGGCAAACCGGTAGTTGTATTGTTACATACCTTAATGGGTTACGGTGTAGATTTTATGCAAGGTGATTATAGTTGGCACGGCAAACCGCTCAATGATGAACAATTAGAAAAAGCTTTGGCGCAATTGCCCGAGACTTTGGGGGATTATTAATAAATTGATGAGTTGATAAATTGATGAGTTGAT
>JALWLE010000037.1:0-14764 GCA_026996605.1 Flavobacteriales bacterium | reverse complement strand
ATAAATTGATGAGTTGATAAATTGATGAGTTGATGAAATGATGAATTGATAAAAGGTCATTGCGTGTTCCAACCTCGACTTTCGTCGGGGGATGTATCGAAATGACCGGTATTTTTAAGAAATAAACAACAGAAATCTTAATGCCCTTAATTTCTTAATATTGAAAAAATTTTTCAATTCATCAATTTTAAACCCGATCACTTCGATACATTTTTGCTCCTTACGTCGCAAAACCACTCAGTGACCTACTTTTCAATTCATCAAATTAAAAGCAGAAATAAGGTTTGAAGTAATAAATTATCATCGAAGAACAGACTATCTATGAACCAGAATAATTCATCAAATAATCGATTAAACAGATAACCAATAAAATGAAAACATACATTTATACCGAAAAAAAAGATACCCGTTCCGGTTTTGGCGATGCGCTGACCGAATTGGGCAATAAAAATGAAAATGTTGTAGCTTTAACCGCCGATGTAACCGGCTCAGTCAAGATGGGCGATTTTGCCAAGCAACATCCCGAACGTTTTTTTAATACCGGCATTCAAGAAGCCAATATGATTGGTATGGCAGCCGGATTTACTTTGGAAGATAAAATTCCTTTTGCAGCAACCTTTGCCGAGTTTATTTCGGGACGTGTTTATGATCAAATCCGTCAAGCTGTGGCTTACAGTGAAAAAAACGTCAAAATTTGTGCGTCGCATTCCGGTTTAACCGTTGGTGAAGATGGTGCTACCCACCAAGCACTCGAAGATTTAGGTATGATGAAAATGTTGCCCGGCATGACCGTCATCAATACCTGTGATTATAACCAAACCAAAGCGGCAACATTAGCAATTGCTGAACACAAAGGACCCGTTTATTTGCGATTTGGTCGCCCGAAAGTGCCGAATTTTACATCCGAAAATCAGACATTTGAAATAGGTAAAGCTGTTGTGTTGAATGAAGGTTCGGATGTCAGTATTTTTGCTACCGGACACTTGGTTTGGCCTGCTATCGAAGCAGCTGAAAAATTGGAAGCGGAAGGCGTGAGTGTGGATCTAATCAACATACATACGATTAAGCCATTGGACGAAAAAGCGGTACTAAATTCTGTCAAAAAAACCGGAGCGGTTGTTACTTGTGAAGAACATAACCGATTAGGCGGGTTGGGCGAAAGTATTGCCGGATTGTTAGCCAATGAACTACCTACACCACAAGAATTTGTTGCCGTAAATGATGTATTTGGCGAGTCGGGAACCGGTGATGAACTGATGCATAAATACGGTTTGGATGCCGAAGGTATTTATCATGCCGTTAAACGTGTTTTAAAGAAAAAACAATAATTTTTAATCGTAAATAAATTTTTATAAAATTTGATATTTAATAAATTGAAAAGACCTAGCAGACCATAACAGAACCTGTTAGGTCTTTAAGACCTGATAGGTTTTTCTAAAAAACAAATTTTGCAATATTAATTGTTAGAATATTAAAAGGCCTTATATGTTTGTTTTTAGAAACAATTGAAATCAAAAATAGTATAATTTTGACAATTATGGGGATTAGACCAAAGTACCTAGATACTGTCTGCTAGAAACCCAAACTGTCAAATCAAATATGTGGTATATCTAAGCGCTTGGACGCTAGCAGGTTATAAAAGAACCTGTTAGGTCTTTAAGACCTGATAGGTTTTTCTAAGAGATTTATTGCAAAATATTGATTATAAGAATATTGAAAAGACCTAGCGGTTGTTAAAACCTACTAGGTCAGGGGAGTGTTAAATGACCTGTTAGGTTCCCAAAACCTGATAGGTCTGATTGAAAAAATTAATAGTTAAATTTTTAAAAAAATCTTCCAATGAGTGAAGAAAATACGCAACATATCAAACAAGTGATTGCGGCTTTGCGCAAAGATAGAAAACTGAAAAAAGGACTTGAAAAAGCCCAAATCAAAAAATTGTGGCGCAAGTTAATGAGTGAAACCATCGATAAATATACCTCGGAAATAACTTATAATACCGGTGTGCTGACCATCTATTTAACATCATCGGCTATGCGGGAAGAGCTAAATCGCGGTAAGGAAAAAATCATTAACCTGATTAATCGTGAATTAGGCGAAGATTTGATAAAAAAAATTGTATTTAAATAAGTTTATTCTATTATCAGACTAGACCTGCTAGGTTTTCAAAACCTAGCAGGTCTAAGTTAAATAATCTTATATTGATTCTCCTCAATATCACTACCGGTCACTTCGATACATCCCGACTAATGTCGGGACACTCAGTGACCTTCTTTTGATATAAAAACAAAGATGGTTATTCCAATGATGAAAGAGTTGGAAAGTATCGAAGTAGGTTGCTGAGTGCCACGACGAAGGAGTGGCGTACCGAAGTGACCGTCATCAATTAACCGATTAACCAAACAACCATCTCATCAATAAATACTAAATTTGCAATAACCCCTAAATAAATGTATTTTTACCATCTCAAAAAATAGAGCCATTGTTTGATATTAAAGAAAATAGCATCAAAAGAAAAACCAATGCCCTAATAAAAGCTTTGTCAAAACGGCAGTTGGTTGCCTATCCGGTGCAAAAAGTCGTTATTCTGAATAATCCGCAATCCAATCTAAATTTTGAAAATTTAAAATATGTTCAAAGAGCTTTGAATCTTAGCAGTAGTCAGTTTGAAATCTTTACCTTTAAAGAAAAAAATGATCATTATAACGAATTGCGTGGTATTGTAGCAGACAAAAACGTGTTTTCTACTTTCGGCAAAATAAAAACACCCGAAATTCTGGAATTTTTAAATAAAGACTACGATTTATTGTTGGATTTTACAGGCTTATCCAACTTGTACGAAAAATATTTATCTTTATCTATTAAAGCTTCATTTAGGGTTGGTTATATTAATGAAGAAGAACTTTACGATTTGATGTTGGACATTCCTAAAAAAAACGTCAATTTGTTTGCAGATGAAACAGCAAAGTATTTGAAAATAATAGGACTACTTAAATAGTTTTTTTAGAGTTGACGGAAAAAAACTTAAATTTGTTCAAAATTTATTTGAATGAAACCGACATGATTAAAATAATTATTATACACACAAAGAAATGATTATTTTAATCATCAAAGGTTACATCTGACATTGATGTCAAAATAAAAAATAAACAAATGAAAAAGATTTTATTGATTGTATTATCCCTATTTTTCTTGAACTTAACGGCTCAGGAAAAACTGTATGAAAAAAAGATTAAAAGTCAACTCAAAATACCCTTTACCCATTTTGATTATAACGAATTAGAAAGCAAACTATCCGATAGTATTCATACGTCTTTAAAGCCCTTACATTATTATGAAATTAATGACAATGTGATTTTAAACAAATACCGGCAAATGTTATTGCCAAAAAAAACATGGTTAGGACGAAAATTATATAATGAACATTTGTTTGCCGTAACAGGTGATGATTATTGGTTTACCATAGATCCGGTAGTAGATGGGCGATTGGGTAAGGATAATCTATCCGGTGCAACGACCTTTCAAAACACCCGCGGCATCAGAGTTGAAGGAGCGCTTGAAAAAAAAATCTCTTTTAGTTCGACCATAGCTGAGAATTATGCGCGTTTTCCCAAATTTTTTGACCGGTATGCTTGGGTAACCTATCCGCAAATTGTTCCCGGATACGGGCTTAATAAGAGTGAAGATTTTGTCCATACCGATTATCCCTTTGCTGCCGGATATGTTGCCTATAAACCAAGCAAATATTTATTTTTAGAACTCGGGCATGGCAAACATTTTATTGGTGAAGGTTATCGTTCTTTGTTTCTGTCAGATAATGCAGCAAATTATCCATACTTTCAAATTTCGGCAAATTTTTGGCATGTCAAATACACGACCATGTGGACAGCTTATCAAGATCTGCGCCCTGAATTTACGGTAAACGGGGTTTATAAAAAGAAATTTTCAGCTATTCATTATATCAGTTGGAATGCGACTGAAAAATTAAACCTCGGATTTTTTGAATCGGTGATTTGGTATAATGAAAACCGGCGCGGCTTCGATGTTAATTTTTTAAATCCTTTGATTTTCTTTAAAACGGTTGAATACCAAGCCGGTTCTAATGCTTCCAATACTGTTGTAGGGCTATCTATGAAATATAAATTGCCATATAAAATCAGTGTTTACGGACAATTTTTATTAGACGAAATGACCGTTAGTAAATTTTTCGGCGACCAAGGCTATTGGGGCAACAAGTTCGGTTATCAAATAGGGATGAAATATCACGATGCTTTTAAAGTGTCTAATTTGTTTATCAGAGTAGAATATAACCAAGTGCGTCCTTATACCTACGGACACAGTACGCTGACCAACTACGCACATGATTATCAAGCATTAGCTCATCCGTGGGGAGCAAATTTTAGAGAAACTTTATTGGAATTACAATACCGGAGAAATCGTTTGTATGCTCACAATACCATGATGATAGGTACGAAAGGCTTTGACTTTCCGGGAGATCCGGTGGCTTATGGTGGTAATATTTACCGGTATATCCGTTCCCAAGATAAATCAAGCGATAAGTACATATTACAAGGTAATTTGGGAAAAATATTATATAATAATTTTGAAGCCGGTTACATACTTAATCCGGCAACTAATTTAAAACTTTTCGGTGGGTTCATCTATCGCAAAACAAGTATAGAAGAACCGTTGCCAACTGTAAAAAATGAAACGACTAAATATATTTATTTTGGCATTAAAACTCATTTATGGAATGACCATTTTGATATTTTTTAGTATCAAGTAGCGAGTATAAGTATGATAATTAAAAATAGAAAATGATGTAATTAAACTTAATGCTCCTAATTTCTTAATGCTTAAAAATCTAAAATTAATTATCCTCAATTTCTCAAAATAAAAGCAGAATTATATGTGATGAAGTAGCTTGTAAAAATTAGATAACAAAATATTTTGTGAAGTAGATAAAATCATCAATTCATCAATACCCAATAAGTATGAAAATAGCCCTAGCACAAATTAATGTCATTATAGGCGATTTTGAAGCCAATACCCGAAAAATTTTAGAATATATTGCACGAGCCAAAGCACAAGGTGCCGATTTGGTCATTTTTCCCGAATTGGCAACCACCGGTTATCCGCCTCGTGATTTTCTGGAATTTTCCGATTTTATAGAGAAAGCGGAAAATAGTATAGCACAAATCAAACAAGCTACGGATGATATTGCTGTTGTTATCGGTACACCGACCCGAAATCCTGTGATTGAAGGCAAAGATTTGTATAATTCGGCGGTGTTTTTATATCAAGGTAAAGAAATATATCGCCAACATAAAACTCTATTGCCGACTTATGATATTTTTGATGAAGCGCGTTATTTTGAAGCTGCAACTCAATGGCAAACCATTGATTTTAAAGGTTATAAAATTGCTTTAAGTGTATGTGAAGACCTTTGGAATTTAGGCAATGAAAATCCGCTTTATACTATTAATCCGCTGGCAAAATTGATGCCGCAACAACCGGATTTCATCATTAATGTATCGGCAAGTCCGTTTGATTATAATCATGCCAAAGAACGCATAAGAGTACTCAAAGAAAATGTAAAGGCATACAAAATTCCGGTATTTTATGTCAATCATGTTGGTGCGCAAACCGATATTATTTTTGACGGCGGTTCCTTAGTTATTGCTCCTAATCAAAGCGTGCATGCCGAAATGCCTTATTTTAAAGAAGCACTGGAAATTGTTGAATTGAATGAAGTAAAAACTAATACCGATAACAGAGAACAAACCAAAGAAAAAATCTCTTTGATACACGATGCTTTGGTTTTAGGAATCAAAGATTATTTTGGTAAAATCGGCTTTAAAAATGCTGTTATCGGTTTATCCGGCGGACTGGATTCTGCCGTGACAACTGTTTTAGCTACCGAAGCTTTGGGTAGGGATAATGTGCGCGTGTTGTTGATGCCGTCGCAGTTTTCATCGGAACATTCCATTAAAGATGCCGAAGATTTAGCAAAAAATTTGGGTATCCGCTACGATATCGTCCCTATCAAAGACATTTTTGAAATTTATCTGCAACAACTCAATCCCTTGTTTGAAGGACGTGATTTTGATGTAACCGAAGAGAATATTCAAGCACGCATCAGGGGAAATCTGCTGATGGCAATTTCTAACAAATTCGGGAATATTTTGCTCAATACCAGTAACAAGAGTGAAATGTCCGTTGGTTACGGCACACTTTACGGCGATTTGTCCGGCGGTATTTCGGTAATTGCCGATGTGTATAAAACAGAAGTTTATGAATTGGCGCACTATATCAATCGAGATAAAGAGATTATTCCTGTCAATACAATACAAAAACCGCCGTCAGCAGAATTGCGCCCCAATCAAAAAGACAGCGACAGTTTACCGGATTACGAGATTTTAGACCCGATATTAAAATTGTATATTGAAGGACGAAAAGGTCCCAAAGAAATCATAATGCAAGGTTACGATAAAGCTTTGGTTGAGAGAATACTGAAAATGGTCAATCGTAACGAATTTAAAAGGCATCAAACAGCGCCGGTCTTGCGTGTTAGCCCCAAAGCTTTCGGTATGGGCAGACGTATGCCTATTGTGGCCAAATATTTAGAGTAAGAGAGTTTAGTTACAAGTAACAAGTATCAATTTCTTAGTGCTTGTAGATCCTTTTCGGTTAACTTAATGTTCTTAAGTTCTTAATGTGAAAAAATGTAAAAATTAAAATTTTATAATCAAAAAATGAACAGAATAATTATTCTTATTGCCGGTTTTATCATTGGTGTTTTTGCAACATTATGGTTTCATGAACGCCAAAAAAATGAAGATATTCATCAACAAAGTCAAGTTTTGTTGGAAAATGTCAAACATCTGAACAAAATGGTGGTTGCAGAAGCTTATTACAACGAAGTTTATTCGTATAAAGACAGCGATAAATATTTGTTTGACTTGTTACAATTTGACAAAAATGCCATTTTATTGGTCACTGCCAAAGCGCAAATTTCTTATGATTTAAACCAAATGAAAATCCGTTTAGATAGTGTGCATAAAATTATTCATATCACAGATATTCCTAAGGAACAGGTTGAAATTTTTCCGAATATTCAATATTATGACATCCAGCAAAGTAGCCTTAATCAGTTTAACAAAGACGATTTGAACCGGATAAATGCCGATGCCATTGAAAAAATCAAATCACAAATTGATTTGACAAAACTGCGCTTAAAGGCAAAAAAACAACTGCTTGAAAACTTGCAAAACTTATATGCCCTATCAAAAATCTATGATTGGAAAGTGGAAGATAACCATTTGAAAAAGAATCTGGAATCGGACTTAGTACTTTTTATGGATTAAAACTATAAAGTGATTTTCTTTGAAAACTTTATCTATAATAATGATAGAAATTTGATTATTAAATATAATTTTTTATTAGATAAAGTTTAATGTTTTATTTTGAACTGTGGAATACTGTAAAAAAATACTTTTGTCATTGTATAGTTAACTTATTCTAGGGTACCAAAATAGGTCTGTTAAAAAAAAGAGTTAATTGTACAAAAAATATTTCTTTTTTTTTGAGCTATAATTTTATGCTTATAATAAACCTGTAAAAGAATTTATATTGTAATATCCAAAAAGATTTAAATTATGTTTAAATTAGCCGTAAAATTTTTGTTATGGCATTAAACTATATTTGGGTCGGTTTTTTTTTGATTGCTTTTATAGTTGGTTTAATCAAACTTGTTTTTTTGGGTGATATTGAGATATTTTCTACCATGATGAAAGCGCTTTTTGAACGTTCTAAACTGGGATTTGAATTGTCATTAGGTTTGACGGGTATATTAGCTTTATGGATGGGTATTATGAAAATAGGTGAGAAGGGCGGTATGATAAAAATACTTGCTCGTTTAGTCAGTCCGTTGTTTACAAAACTATTCCCCGAAGTTCCAAAAGATCATCCGGCTATCGGCTCTATGATGATGAATTTTTCGGCTAATATGTTGGGATTGGATAATGCGGCTACGCCTTTAGGTTTGAAGGCAATGAAAGATTTACAAGAACTCAATCCTAAAAAGGATACTGCAAGTAACGCTCAAATTATGTTTTTGGTGCTAAATACATCCGGCTTAACTTTAATTCCTGTCAGTATTTTGGCACTACGTGCCATGAAAGGTTCCGTTAATCCAACGGATGTGTTTTTGCCAATTTTGATAGCTACTTATATATCGAGTTTAGTCGGGCTGATTTATACGGCAATTATTCAGAAAATCAATTTGTTTAACAAAGTGGTTTTGGCATATTTGCTAGGGACAACCATTTTAATCGGTGGAATTGCTGCATATGTTTTTTATCTGAAAGATCCGGAAAAAATCAGTGTGTTTACCAATTTATTGAGCAATATTACTTTGTTCACTATTATCATTGCATTTATCAGTGTAGCTTTATTTAAACGAATTAATATTTATGATACTTTTATCGAAGGCGCCAAAGACGGTTTTAAAGTTGCCGTAACCATCATCCCATATTTGGTGGCAATGTTGGCAGCAATAGGTGTTTTTACGGCTTCAGGAGCTATGGATTATGTTTTAGACGGTTTTCGCTTTTTATTTGCCCATGTCGGGGTTGACACCCGATTTGTAGATGGTTTACCAACTGCATTTATGAAACCTTTGACCGGTGGTGGCGCTCGTGCAGCTATGGTCGAAAGTTGGGTTAATCACGGTGTTGATAGCTTTGTGGGACATTTAACCTCTATCTTACAAGGTAGTACAGAAACGACTTTTTATGTTTTAGCGGTTTACTTCGGATCGGTTGGCATTAAGAAAACGCGCTATGCCGCTACAGCCGGTATTGTAGCGGATATTGCCGGAATTATTGCAGCAATTTTAGTAACCTATTTGTTTTTCGGATACCTTAAATAATTTTATGGAAGTGAGAATGCTTATTGAACCATCCATATAAGGTAACATAAGTTCATATAAGTTTTTTTCTTTTGTAGTCTTGTATCTTATGCCGTTTTGATTGAGAAAGTGATAAAAGGCAATAGAATACTTACCAATTAAATACCCGACTTATTTTGACAATAAATGAACCGGAAAACGCAACAAAATTCAAAATGAAGTAATCTTTTTATAAAGATAATAACCAAAATTTCCGATTAAATAAAGTGAAGAAACACCAACCAATATAAATTTTACAGTAGCAGTATAAAAAGCGATCGATGTCCAACTTTGTTCCAAATGACTTTTTAGCAATTGTATTAAGGCAATGTTTTCTATTGCATCAAGAAATGCAGCCGTAAAAATAAGCACGATGAATAATTTTCCGGTTTGATATACAAACTTTTGTTGTTGCCATAATTTTTTATTGAGTATATAAATAGCTAATCCTATAAAACCGGAGTATAATATCAAAAACAAAAAGTCAATTCCCAGACTGAGAGCGGCATTTATTTTGGCGGTAGTATTCCACGAATTGATAATAGATTTTGATATATTAAGGTCCTTTGCAAGTTCAAATGATATAATGCCGTTTGGACAAGTATCATTTTTTAAAGTGTTGTCAAAATCTTTAAGCGCAGACATGACTAGAAGTAGTCCGATAAACAGAAACAGTAATAAGTTATAAGTTTTAAATTTAATCATGATTATTTTTTTAGTAAATTAATCTCAGACAATTTAATAAAAAAATCCGGACAATAATTGCCCGGATTTTTAAAATCATTTAAATTTCTTTAGATTATTTAACCAAATTGATTTCGACACGTCTGTTTTTAGCACGTCCTGATCTGGTTCTGTTAGAAGCAATAGGTTTTGATTCACCGTAACCTTTAGCATTCAATTTAGATTTAACACCATGTTCTTTTAAGTAGCTTACAACTGCTTCGGCTCTTTTTTGAGATAATTTTTGATTAAATTTAGCACTACCTACACTATCGGTGTGTCCTTCAACATCAAATTCTGCAGTCGGGTATTGAATTAAAATTGCAACAACTTTTTCTAAAGTTTGAATAGTTTTCGGTTTGAAAGTTGCTTTACCTGAATCAAAGTAGATAACTTTAGCATATTCATTTAATTGTTTTTGAACTTCTTTAGTTACTTCCGGACAACCTTGATTAGCCACAGGACCGGCAACTTTCGGACATTTATCATCTTTATCTAAAACACCGTCTTTATCTGTATCAGGATAAGGACAACCTTGGTTAGCAACAGGTCCTGCAACTTTAGGACAGTTGTCTTTTGCATCGGTAACACCGTCACCGTCGGTATCAGGACAACCGTTTAATGCTGCAACACCGGCTACGTCAGGGCAAGCGTCTTTAGAATCAATAATACCGTCACCGTCGGTATCAGGACAACCGTTAAATTCTACTTTACCGGCTACGTCAGGGCAAGCATCTTTAGAATCAATAATGCCATCACCGTCCGCATCAGGGCAACCGTTGAATTCCGGCAAACCTTTTACATTGGGACAAGCGTCATCTTTGTCAAATATGCCGTCTCCATCAGTATCAACACCACCGAATTTAACAGCTATACCGACACCATGTTGGAAGTATGAGGCTATATTAGTGTCGAAAACATGATGATAGCCGCTTTCTACATATAATCCTATATTATCACTTAACCAATATTCCAAACCTAATCCTCCGTTAAGGTCACCACCGTTTTCTTTATCAATCCAGTTGTAACCACCTCCGGCAAAGATATAAGCTTGCATGCTTTTAGTTTCTTTACAGATGTTGTATTTAACATCTAAATTAGCATTTGCGAAAGATAAATTTGTTTCAACATCTCCTAATTTAGAGATCTTGTTCAATTTTAATGAACCAACTAAACTAAATTTATCTCCCAAATATCTCCCTACTTTAACATCGGAAATAGCATAAGCAGCATTGTAATGAGCAAAATTAAAGTAATCTTTAAATAATTGATCACTTGCAAAACTAAAGTTTTTTTGCTCTCCGGTAGGGTAGAAATCTACCGCATTAAGACCTAATTTAACTAACCATGGATGGTTACGATCTTGGGCATTTACAGTAACAGTTGCCAAAACTATTACGGCTAATAATAATTGATTTAATTTTTTCATATCCTTTGTTGTTTATAATATTTAAAGCAAAAATAAAAAAAATAAATGAAACAATAACTAAATTTTAAATTATATTGAGTTTTTTACCAACTTTTTCAAAACCGTTTAGTGCCTTATTTATGTGATCAAGAGTATGAGCTGCAGATAATTGCACGCGTATTCTGGCTTTTCCTTTAGGAACAACAGGATAAAAGAAACCTATCACATAAATTCCTTCATCAAGCAACAGTGATGCCATATCTTGCGATAATTTGGCATCATATAACATGACAGGAACAATTGGTGATTCGCTATGTCCAATATCAAAGCCTAATTGAGACATTCCTTGTTTAAAATATTCGGTATTGCGTTGTAACCTTTCTAGTAATTCTGTACTATCAGAAATCATATTTAAAACTTGTATGGCACCACCGACAATTTCGGGAGCCAAAGAGTTTGAAAACAGATATGGGCGGGAGCGTTGTCGTAACATTTCAATGATTTCTTTATGTCCCGTTGTATATCCGCCCATAGCACCACCTAGGGCTTTTCCCAAAGTGCCGGTAATTATATCAATTTGCCCCATGACATTCTTAAGCTCTACGGTACCGCGTCCTGTTTTCCCCAAAACACCAACTGCATGACTTTCGTCCACCATGGTTAATGCATCATATTTTTTTGCCAGTTCAACTATTTTATCCAACTGTGCGACAACACCATCCATTGAAAAAACCCCATCAGTTACAATAATTTTAAATCTGTGACCGGCAGCTTTGGCTTCTTGTAATTTAGCTTCCAAATCTGCCATATTATTATTTTTATATCGATAACGGGCGGTTTTGGTTAATCGAACCCCATCTATGATTGAAGCATGATTCAGTTCGTCGGATATAATTGCATCTTCGGGACCAAATAATGGTTCAAAAACACCACCATTGGCATCAAAAGCAGCAGCATAGAGAATAGTGTCATCTGTTTGATAAAACTCGGATAACTTATACTCTAATTCTTTGTGTTTATCTTGTGTGCCGCAGATAAAACGTACCGATGCCATACCGTATCCACGATTATCCATCATTTTTTTTGATGCCTCGATTACTGCAGGGTTATCTGCTAAGCCTAGATAATTATTGGCACAAAAATTTAATACTTTTTGACCGGTATCCAAAGTGATTTCCGCTCCTTGAGGTGAGGTTATAATCCGTTCATGTTTAAACAAACCTGATGATTTAATGTCTTGTAAACTGTTTTGTAAATATTTCTTAAATTTATTGCTATACATAATATGTAATTTTGATTTTTGACAAATATAATTAAATAATGTGTATTGTAAAATGCTTTATTTTGTTTTATTTAGGGGAAAAAAAAGATTTTTTTGCTTTGAACTGATCTCTGGAAATGCTGTTTTATAAGGATGAATTTGTACTTGTTATCATAAAATATGTAGATGTGAAAAAGGTTAATGATTCTAAAAAGATGTGTGATTTTATCCTGTTTCAATTATTTTCACCTGTTTATTTTTTTATTTAAACATCAATGTCAAATGTAACCTTTGATGATTAAAATAATCATTTCGTTGTGTGTTTAATAATTATTTTAATTATGTCGGTTTCATCTTAAAATCACATTTACTAATTTAATTTGTTTATAAATTTGAAAAATCATTTTTTTTAGTTATTTAAAAGTTTTTTTTTCATACAAATAAGTTTGTTATAATATATGTTAAAGTTCTTATTGATTTATAAAAAAATAACAATAATTCTTAAGTTAGTGATAATTATCATTTTTTAAGCTTTTTTTCATAAATTTGCTAATCATAATTAAAACATTTTCAATTATCAACATTGATATTTGGAACATAAAAAAGCAAACAATGAAAAATTGTAATCTTTGTTTAATTCATCAATTGAATTCTTTCAAAACACTTTCCAAAAAAGATTTGGATTATATTTCTGAGCATAAAAAGGTTTTACATTTTAAAAAAGGCGAGTTAATACTTGAAGAAGGTAAACCTAGTCGTTCTGTTTTTTGTTTAATGTCCGGTAAGGGGAAACTCTCTAAATATAATTCTTCCGGAAAAGAACAAATTATCCGGTTTGTCAAATCCGGTAATTTAATCGGATACCGTTCGGTTTTTAACAATGAAGCCATAACGCTTAATTTAACAGCTATTGAGGATGTTACAGCCTGTTCCATACCAAAAGATGTTTATAAAAACTTGTTGAGCAATAAAGATTTTACGTTGGAAATGTTACGCTTATTGAGTAATGACTTGAAACTGGCTAATATGATTATCTCGCATTTGGCGCAACATTCCGTCAGAGAGCGTTTAGCTGAAACTTTATTGCACTTGGAAGATATTTTTGGGACAGATAGAGAAGGTAATATAAACATTCTTTTATCTCGTGAAGAACTAGCCAACATTATCGGAACGGCATCCGAATCGGTTATCCGAATTTTATCCTCGTTTAAAAAGGAAAATATTATCTTTTCAAAAGCTAAGAAAATCAAACTTTTAGACAAAAAAAGACTTTATAATATTGCCGAAGGGCTTGAACCTAAATAAATTATGAGCGTTCATAAAGAATACAAAAAAATTACCACCAAACGCTTGTTTGATATGAAACAAGACGGTGATAAAATAGCCATGCTGACGGCTTATGATTACACCATGGCAAAAATACTAGACACAACCGGTATTGATATTATTCTGGTGGGTGATTCCGCCTCCAATGTCATGGCAGGGCATGAAACGACCTTACCCATTACATTAGATCAGATGATTTATCATGCCTCGTCGGTTATCAGAGCCGTTAATCGTGCCTTGGTGGTTGTCGATATGCCTTTCGGAACGTACCAAGGCAATTCGAAAAAAGCTTTGGAATCAGCTATCCGTATTATGAAAGAATCCGGAGGACATGCAGTCAAGCTCGAAGGTGGTGAAGAAATTGCCGATTCTATCACACGTATTTTAAGTGCCGGCATTCCCGTTATGGGACACTTGGGTTTAACTCCTCAGTCTATTTATAAATTTGGTACTTATACTGTCAGAGCCAAAGAAAAAGAAGAAGCCCAAAAATTGGTTAACGATGCCAAACTTTTAGAAAAATTAGGCGTATTTGCTCTGGTATTGGAAAAAATACCGGCTTCCTTGGCAGAACAAGTCGCTAAAAGTGTTAAAATTCCGGTTATCGGTATTGGAGCCGGTTCAGGTGTGGACGGGCAAGTTTTAGTTATGCATGATATGCTGGGTATGACTAAAGATTTCAGTCCCCGTTTTTTAAGACGTTATGCCGACTTACATCAAATTATGACTGATGCTTTTTCGCAATATATCAAAGATGTTAAGTCTTTGGACTTCCCTAATGAAAAGGAACAGTATTAATGAAAACCGGTCTCGATAATCTTCAAATTGCTTATGAAGACAACCACTTAATCGTTATCAATAAACGTCCGGGTGACATTGTTCAAGGTGATAAAACAGGCGATACGCCTCTGTCTGATATTGTTAAAGCTTATATCAAAATTAAATATCACAAACCCGGCAATGTGTTTCTCGGTGTAGCGCATCGTATTGACCGTCCGACCAGTGGATTGGTTATGTTTGCCAGAACTTCCAAAGCACTGACACGGCTTAATAAAGCGCTGAAAAACAAAGAGATAAAAAAAACGTATTGGGCTAT
>JALWLE010000036.1 GCA_026996605.1 Flavobacteriales bacterium | reverse complement strand
TCGCTGAGTAATTAATTTTACGGCTAAGGAGTAAAAATTGTATCGAATCGAAAATCACAAATCTGAAATCTAAAATCTTAAGGGTGGCTATAGCGTCGGGGAACACCTCTTCCCATACCGAACAGAGTAGTTAAGCCCGACAGCGCTGATGATACTGCCAGTAGGTGGAAAAGTAAGTCGCCGCCCGTCTTTTTAAAACAAAAACCGCATTGTAAAACAGTGCGGTTTTTTTTGTTTGTATAGAATAATAATTTGAAAAAAAAAATTAACTTTGAAAAATTTTTTTAAATGAATATTAAAGAATTTATACATAAGATGCCTAAAGCAGAATTACATCTGCATATCGAAGGTAGTTTTGAGCCGGAGTTAATGTTTAAAATAGCAAGTCGTAATGGAATTAAACTACCATATAAAGATATTGAAACATTAAAACAGGCTTATAATTTTAACAACCTACAAGAATTTTTAGATGTTTATTATGCAGGAGCCGGTGTTTTGATTACGGAACAAGACTTCTATGATTTAACATGGGCTTATCTAGAAAAAATACATCAACAAAACGTAATACATACTGAGATTTTTTTTGATCCGCAAACCCATACAGAAAGAGGTGTGGCTTTTGATACGGTTATCGACGGCATTCATAAGGCTTTGGTGGATGGTCAGGATAAATTGGGTATTAGTTCCGTTTTAATTATGAGTTTTTTGCGACATCTGGATGAAGCTTCGGCTTTTAAAACTTTACAGTCTGGTTTACGACATAAAGACAAGATTAAAGCCGTAGGATTAGACTCTTCCGAAGTAGGCAATCCGCCTTCTAAATTTAAAAAAGTATTTGATGCCGCTCGCCAAGAAGGATTTTTAACGGTTGCTCACGCCGGTGAAGAAGGACCGGCATCTTATGTATATGAAGCCTTGGATTTGTTAAAAGTATCACGTATTGATCACGGTAATCGTTCATTGGATGATGATAAATTAGTAGAAAAGCTTATTGATTTACAGATGCCCTTAACGGTCTGTCCGTTATCAAATCTCAAACTTAAAGTGGTTAATGATATGAAAGTCCATCCGCTTAAAAAAATGTTACAATTGGGATTAAAAGCTACTGTAAATTCTGATGATCCTGCTTATTTTGGCGGTTATATGAATGAAAATTTTGAGGCGGTTACTCAAGCGCTTGATTTATCTAAAAAAGATTTAATTCGGTTAAGTAAAAATGCTTTTGAAGCCGGTTTTGTAGATGAAGCTACCAAACAAAAATTGTTACAACAATTAGAGGTTTTTCAAGAACAAACTGTTATTTAATTTTCAGGTTTGGCTGGTATTTATATTCATATCCCGTTTTGTAAACAAGCTTGTAATTATTGTAATTTTCATTTTTCTACTTCTCTTAAGCATAAAGATGACTTGATTGATGCCATTTTATTAGAAATAGATCAACGAGCTTCTAAATGGCTAAGATCAGAATTTGATACGGTTTATTTTGGTGGCGGAACACCTTCTTTGTTACAGATTGAAGATATTGATAGGTTACTTGGTAAACTACATCAAATATTTAGCATTTCAAGTCGTTCTGAAATCACTTTAGAAGCCAATCCGGATGATTTAACTATAAAAAAGTTGCAAGCTTACCGGCAAATGGGTATAAACCGTTTAAGCATTGGTGTACAATCCTTTTTTGATACAGATTTACAACAGCTTAACCGGTCTCATAATACGCAACAAGCAGAACGTTCTATTTTATTAGCTCAAGAATCCGGATTTGACAATATCACAATTGATTTGATTTACGGTATTCCGGGTTTATCTGATAGAATGTGGCTGCAAAATATCCAAAAGGTTATAGATTTTAATATACCGCATGTATCTGCTTATGCGCTAACGATAGAACCGAAAACGGCTTTGGCTTGGCAAATTAAAAACCGGAAATTTCCAAAAGTTTCTGAGGAACAATCTGCAGGACAATTCTTCCTCTTGCGTGAGAAACTTTTAGCACATGGTTTTGAGCACTATGAAATATCTAATTTTGCTAAAAAGTCATATGAATCCAAACATAATAGTCATTATTGGCAAAATGTCCCATATTTAGGATTGGGACCTGCTGCACATTCTTATAAAGACAATCAGCGCCGTTGGAATGTGGCTAACAATGCTCTTTATATCAAAAATATCACTACAGATAAGTATTTTGAAACTGAAAATTTGACTAATAAAGATATTTTTAACGAGCTTATTATGACCGGTTTACGAACTTCTCAAGGGGTTAATCTTGAAAATATTGCTGACTTAGGTGATAAATATTTACATTTTTTAGAAAAGCAGATATTCAAATATCTTGAAAACAAACAACTGATTATTAAAAATAATTTTTTAAAATCTGATCCAAAAGCTTTGTTTGTGATTGAAGGTATAATTAGAGATTTGTTTATGATATAATGGGTATTGCATTTTATATTTATTGTTCTTACAATTAATTTTTTAATCATTGAATAGAAAATGAGATGAAACCGATATTTATCTTAATCATCAAAGCTTATCCTGACAATATTCGGGAACCATAATGTTAAAATATAAGCAGATGAAGTATGTATAAAAACCTATAAACAAAACGGGATACTATCAAAGAAACAGATTAATAAGCATTAATAAAGTATTTAGGATTTAAAAGTAGTTTATATATTTTTCTTAACATAATTGTTGTTAGTAATTTAATTTAGAAAAAAATATTATATATTTGTAAATAATTAACACAAAAAAAATAAAATTATGTTAAAAGAATTTAAAAAGTTCATTATGGGCGGCAATGTTATCGAGTTTGCTGTTGCTGTTATTATGGCTGGAGCCATTGGTATGGTGGTTAAAGGCTTTGTGAGTATGATTGTTATGCCATTTGTTAGTCATTTCACCGGAGGTGTTAGTTTTAAAGAATGGAAAATAGTTTTAGATGATGCTATTGTCGATGCTGCTGGTAAAGTCACACGTCCTGAAAATGCTATTATGTATGGTCAATGGATTGATACTATTATCAATTTATTAATTGTTGGATTGGTGATGTTTTTAATTGTAAAAATTTATAATAACATGAAAAAGAAAGAAGAAGAAGCACCTGCAGAGCCACCAAAACCATCAAATGAAGAAGTTTTATTGACTGAAATCAGAGATTTGTTAAAAAAATAAGAGTTATTTATGTATGATAAAAAAGAGTATGGTAAGAACATACTCTTTTTTATTAAATATTTAGTTAAAAGCAAATACAGGTTCGTCCTTGTCCACTAATATTATCAAAACGTGGATTGACAATACTATTATAAATTGAACCGAATGAATAGCTTAAACCGATACTAAAATAATAATCATAACCGGATTGCAACTGTTTTTGTGCCAATAGTGTTTCTTCTAATGTCAAATTACCGGCGGCTATGTTAATTTGATCATGTTGAATACCATAATACGTATTGGTGTTGAAGTCAAGCCCTTTGGTAATACGTAAATTAGTTCCCAGATTAAATCCGACGGCATACAATTTCAAATCATGAAGATAGGTAGCGTAGTCAATTCCGGCATAAATACTCCCCCATTTTTTTACCAAGTTACCATTTAGTGAGAGCTCACCACGCCATAATAATTCTTTAGTTTTGTTGTAAACGGTTTTTTCAAAGTACTTATTAAAGGTATTTCCGAAATTTGATGTAATGACCAAGCTTTTACTGGCAGATTCTTTATATGGAAAAAAACTATATTCTATTCCACCGTATAGTGCAAATGACTGCGCATAGTTTCTATATTTAGAGCGGTTAAATTCTCCAAAAATACCATAAGACCAATGCTGATTGACTCCCCATACTTTATATGAGTTGATATTAAAATATTCACTTTCAGATTTAATTTCATTTCCATTGAAAGCATATCGATTTTGTCGTGTATTGTAACTTAACCTAAATGAAAGTTTATTTTTCTTATCTACTTTGGTAGCTTTAGCATAAGCATTCAAGCTTTGACTTCCCGAATTACTATCGCCATTAAACCAAGCATTACCGCCTACTTTAAAGACCCAGTGATGCCACTTATCTATATTTTCTTTTTTTTGTTTTTGAATATTAAACTTTATTTCCAATTTATCTGCCAAACCGGTTTGTGACCAAAAAGGCACCAATCCCAGTTGTAAATATTTCAACAACCGGTTTCTGATATCATTTTGTGTGGCATTGGTCCCAACTGAAAAATCGTATTTTTGTTGGATGTCTTTAAAATTGTTTTGTCCTATAAAATTTAGATGAAAAACATATCCGCCACTACCATTTTTCTCCGACAAAACAATGATATGAACATCGGCAAAATTGCGGTCACGGACAAACTCCACTGCTTGTAAATTTTGTTTTAAATAGGTCGTTTCGCAATAATCGGCTTGACAATCATAAAAAATTTTGACTTTTTTGTGAGCTTCCTGCGCCTTTAAAGATAGAACAGTTATCAAAAATACAATAAGGTAAGGCATTTTCATAGTAAAGTTTTATTTAAAAGATGTCACTTAACATAAATTGTTACACTATGAAACGCAAAAAGCCGGCAAAAAATTACCGGCTTTTAAAATATTGATTTATAAAAACTTAGTTTTTCTTTTGTTTTTGCTTGGAGAGTTCGTCAGCTAATAAAATGGCATTGTAAACATTAACTATTTTGCCGGATTTGCTTAAAGTATCGAATTTTACCAATTTCGGCTCGCCTTTATAATCATCTTCTTCTGGTTTTATCACCATAATTTGAGGTGATAAACCGGAATCCATAATGATGTGTTTGACTTCCGATGCGGTTAATTCCGGATAACGTGAACGGATTAAAGCTGCTACACCGGCAACATCGGGAGATGCCATTGAGGTACCTTGTAAAAATTTGTAATCACTAAAAGGCACAGTGGCATAAATCTTTTGTCCGGGTGAGAAAATATCAACCGTTTCTTTGCCATAATTACTAAAAGGTGCAACCATATCAGCGCCATAATTAGGTCCGATAGCTCCGACATTTAAGAAATTGTCAGATATTTCTTTACCTTTCACATCGCCATCATTCGGATAAGACATTTTATCACCGTATTGATCCATATCTTTACCATCATTTCCGGCGGCATTAACAATCAACACATCGTGGTCGGCAGCGTATTTGATTGCATCCCAAACCCAATCTTTATGCGGGCTGTAATATTTACCAAAACTGGTATTGATGACTTTGGCACCGTTATCAACGGCATATCTGAAAGCCAAAGCAATGTCTTTGTCATATTCATCGCCATCCGGGACCGCTCTTACCGGCATAATCAAAACATGATCGGCAACGCCGTCGCCACCTATACCGTTGTGTCTGATTTGTGCAATAATTCCGGCAACATGTGTTCCGTGCAATTCGTCGGCATTAGGCGGAATTACATTGTTGTTACCGTAATTTCTGTCATTGATATTATCAGGATCATCGCCTTGGATACGTCCGTTAAAATCAAGATTTAAATTGTATTTTTCTTGTCCTTCCAAATAATTTTTAAAACTTTTTAAAGCTTCGGAGTTTAAGCCGGCCAAATACATTTGTTTGGCTTGTTTGACCATTGGATCATCCGTTTTTAAATTTTTGACGGCATCTTTGGTCAGTTTATCAGTTCCTAAAGCTTTTTTCAGAGTTTTTTCTGCATTTTCAGCCATTCCGGAAACTTGGTTATAGCGTGCTCTTAAAGCTTTGACATGTTCTAATTTTTTTGCCAATTCTTTTTCAGCCCGTTGATACATTTTATACATTTCAAGGTCTTCGGGGGCAATACTGTCAACGGGTTTATCTTGCCATTGTTTGCGATATTTTGCTACAATACGGGTTAACTCCAATTGTTCCGGTCCGGCCATTTTACCATCTTTAGCACCTAAAAAGTTCCAGCCGTGAACATCATCAACATAACCGTTGTTATCATCATCTATACCATTATCGGGAATTTCTCCTTTATTTGTCCAAATAATATCTTTCAAGTCGGGATGATTGATGTCAATACCGGCATCGACAACAGCAACTATAACGGTTTGTGCCGGTTTGTCTTTTAATAATTCTTGATAAGCTTTTTCGGTGCTCATACCCGGCATGTGACTGTCAAACGGATTGGTGTGTTGCCAGTTTTTTAAATCTTCATCTTTGTAAAGCGATACAAATTTTTGAGGTAATGGTTCCGGTTTTTTTACTTCCGCTACCGGCGTTTCTTGTTTTGCTTGACTTACATTTTTGGTTGTACCACAACTTGCCAAAGTCAGTCCGGCTGCCAAAGTAAGCCCTAAAAATCTAAATTTATTCATTTCGTTTGTTTTTTTAATCGTTAAAAATTTCGTCAAATTTATAAATTTTATCTAAACGAACACCTTTTTCGGTGTGTTTTAAGGTGCAAAGTTCGTTATAAGCGTCGTGTTCTAGGAACAACAACCATTTTTCATCTGCTGCTTTGCTAAATATTTCTTGTCGTTCTTCTATGGTAATTAAAGGTCTGGTATCGTATCCCATAACATAAGGCAAAGGAATATGTCCGACAGTTGGTAGTAAATCAGCCATATAAACAATTTTATGTCCTTTGTAATCAATCATAGGAAGCATTTGTTTTTCGGTATGCCCATCTACAAACATAATATCCATATTTAGTTCGTCGGATTTGGTAATCCGTCCGTTTTCAGGCGTATCGATAAAATCCAATTGCCCGCTTTCAAGTATCGGCTGGATATTTTCGGATAAAAAACTGGCTTTTTCACGCGGATTAGGATTGACTGCCCAATCCCAATGTTTGTCGTTACTCCAAAATTTGGCATTTTTAAAAGCCGGTTCGTAAAATCCTTTATCATTTCTTATAATAGAACCGCCGCAATGGTCAAAGTGTAGGTGCGTCATAAAAACATCGGTAATATCATCACGATGATAACCGTATTTTTTAAGGGTTTCATCAAATTGATTTTGTTTGCTGGGTTTGTAGTAACTAAAAAATTTCTCCGATTGCTTATTGCCCATGCCGGTATCAACCAAAATCAACCGGTTGCCGTCTTCAATCAATAGGCTACGGGTAGTCATTTCTATCAAATTGTTTTCATCGGCGGGATTAGTACGTTGCCAAATAACTTTGGGCACCACGCCAAACATAGCGCCACCATCGAGTTTAAAATCTCCGTGAGAAATAGGATATAGTTTCATATTTAAAATAGTTGTTAAAATTATTGTTATCTTGTAATCATTTTATTGATTTTGACACGAATATACGTAAATTAGTTGAAAGTGAAAGTTGAAAGTTAAAAGTTAATAGTAAAAAGTGATAAAATTAAATCCTGTCAACTAAATTCCGCTCTTCAGATATTTATAAATAAAGTAAAGATATAAATGATGGCATGTATTAGGGTCATATTTTTGACAGGATAATGATTGCGTCAAAGTACTTATATTGTTAGCAGCCAAACTTAGAAAAATAAATAATGACAATTGATTTATACATTCATAAAAAATTTGTATATTTGCAAACTTGAAAAACTAAAAAATAACAGAATATGTATGCAATTGTAGAGATAGCAGGGCAGCAATTCAAAGTGCAAAAAGACCAAAAAGTTTTTGTTCATCGTTTGCAAGGAGCAGAAGGGGATGTTGTTAATTTTGACAATGTTTTATTGCTCGACAATAACGGACAAGTAACCATTGGCGCCCCGGTTATTGAAGGAGCGGCTATAGCAGCCAAAATCCTTCGTCACTTAAAAGGTGATAAAGTTATCGTATTTAAGAAAAAACGCCGTAAAGGTTACAAAAAGAAAAACGGACACCGTCAGTATTTGACTGAGATTGTTGTTGAAGATGTTATAGCTTCCGGTTTTAAGTCTGATAAAAAAGCCAAAGTAGCATCTAAAAAAGCAACTACAAAAAAAGTAGAGGTTAAAGAGGAAAAAGCTGCTGAACCGGCAAAAATAGCTGAAGTCAAAGAAGAAAAGAAAACTGCTAAAAAGCCAGCGGCTAAAAAAACACTCAAAAAAGCAGACGATTTGAAAAAAATTGAGGGTATAGGTCCTAAAATTGCTTCTATTTTAGTAGAAGCCGGTTATGAAACTTTTGCTAAATTGGCAAAAGCAGATCCTGAAAAAATACGTGAAATCCTTTTAGAAAAAGGAGGAAAACGCTATGCAATGCACGACCCCACAACTTGGCCTAAACAAGCCGAAATGGCAGCAGAAGGTAAATGGGACGAACTGAAGAAATGGCAAGATGAGCTTGACGGAGGTCGCTCATAATTTTTTATTAAATTTGTTAACAATAAAACTATAATATTATGGCTCATAAAAAAGGTGTAGGTAGTTCTAAGAACGGTAGAGAATCGGAAAGTAAACGACTTGGTGTTAAAATATTCGGTGGTCAAACTGCCGTTGCCGGAAACATCATCGTTAGACAAAGAGGTACAAAACATCATCCCGGTAAAAATACTTTTATGGGAAAAGATCATACGATTCACGCAGCTATTGATGGTATTGTAAAATTTGAAAAGAAAAAAGGCGGTAAGTCTTATATCTCTATTATTCCGATTGAAGCATAAGAATTATTTACTTTTAAGAAATTAAAAAACCACCTGACATTCGGGTGGTTTTTTTTAATAAAGGTCAAGCTTTCAAACAAATGAAACTCATTTATTTGGGAGTTGTCATTTTGTTGATTGCCTTATATTTTTATTGGAAAGTCCGGAAACAAATACATTCCGGTAAATTCAGAGCTATATTGGGTTTGTTTGTGATATTGATTAGTTTACAATACACTTTTGGCGTTTTGGTCATAATGCTCAAAGTGCCGGTTAGTTTAGCGATTACACATCAAATTACGGCATTCATTTTATATCTGACGGTTTTGGCGGGCTTGTATGTGAGTTCAGGCTATAAAAGCCGGTTTGGTTTTTGAAATAGGCATGATAACATCTTAAATAAGAATCTAATTTCACAGTCTTCGATGTCATCTTAATGTTCTTAATTTCTTAATATTGAAATACATGAAAGTGTAAAAACCTAATTTTAGCCTAAAATTTCAATTATTTTTTTAAATATGTCAATCTCGAAACCTTTTTTGATGACTTTTTAAGGCGTTTTGACGCCGGACGATATTGGATATAGCCGTGACCGGTCAACCAATAGATATTATCTGTTTGCATATTATGCAATTGGATATTTTGATCATCTAAGATTTTTAAGATGAAAGTTTCTTGTTCGTTGTTGACGTCATAGTATAACAACAATTCTTTGCGGTTTTCTTGCGAAGTATTGAGTACTTCATATGCGCCGGAGTAGTCCCAATAGATTTGACCGGTCGGGATATTAGGTCTAGATTCCGATGATTCAAAAACATTGGTGTTACCACTGACATAAAACCGCAAATGATTTTCAAACACAAAAGGTGCAGACGGACTGACGATGTCGGCATCAGTTTTGGTCCAGGCTTCATATTCTTGTAAAAAATAGGTAATATTATCATAGAATACACCGTCATAATCAAATTCATTTTTTTGATAGCCGGTAAGCAGGTAGCTAACATTGGCAGCACGGTTGGTTAGTCTAATAGAATAGTTATCTATCTGCTCGACTTCAAAGTCATAGGTGCCGGCAATATCATCGGTAATACTGAGGATACCGTCGCGGTCATAAATTCGATATGTTCCGATACTGATACCGTAACCGTTGCCGGTTTGTCCCAGTCCGGCGATATTGTTATTGGCAAAAACTTCGTAATCGGGCATAAAACTCAGTGTAAAAGCTTTGGAAACAAAGTTGACATTGCCGGGTCCCGTAGTTTGGTCGATATCGACATACCATAAATCATAAGATTGCAACAAATCCGTCAAGCCTATGCCGGGATCATCTAATGTATCATCACGATTGGTCCAATTACAAGCGCTTAAACTCAAGCTTACAATTAATAATATGATTAGTCCTTTTTTCATATTATTATATTGGGCAAAGAATGTGCCAAAAAGGGGGATAGACTTTTTTATCAATTAAGCACAAGTATAACCGATAGTTTTTTGTTAAATTTCTTAATTGAACAAGGTTTTTGTATGTTAAAAAAATAAATTATAACAAATTGTTATAGAAATTTATTGTATAATTCTTGTTAAAACTAACAAATGTTGTAAAATTTTTTCAAAAACCCGACATTTCCAAATATTTTTCTTGCAAAATTGTTTTTTTTTTTTTTTTTTTTTTTTTTTTTATTTTTTTTTTTTTTTTTTTTTTTTTCTTTTTTTTTTATTTTTAATATTTTGTGTTTTATTTTATAATATGTTTTTGTATTTACTTTTTCTTTTTTTTTTTGTTTTGTTGTGTAATTGGGTTTGGTAGGCGTGCGTAGAGCTGTTTTATCTATATGAACAACTTCGAGTATTAGGTTATAATATGTCTGAGACGGTACTAGCACATTCCGGCAAATCTTCTATAAAATTGTTTTGTGTTATGAAACCGGCATGATTAAAATAATTATTAAATATCCCGATTTTTGTCGGGGAAATGATTATTTTAATCATCAAAGCTTATCCCGAAGGCTGTCGGGAACCATAATGTTAAAATAAAAAATAAGCATATGAAAAGAATAATTGTTTTTTTGGTTTTTATGAATCAATTTATGATTTATAGTCAAGGAATTGATGCAGTAGAATTAACTAAACCCACAAAAGCTGAAATAGGCATGGCTACCACACCGGAGGTCGCTGGTTTGGGAAGATTCGGAGATTTAAACATTAATACATCTATAGGGCTATTAAACCATACGATACCTATATTTACTATAAAATTAAAAAACTATGAACTTCCTATATCTTTATCCTATACGTATTCCGGTTTACGTGTTGAAGATGAAAGCGGTATTGCCGGTTTGGGGTGAAACTTAAATGCCGGTGGTTTTATTTCCAGAGAAGTCAGAGGAGAGGCCCCGGATGAAGATGGTTATTATATAAATGCGAACATGATAAAAAGGTATTATTTCGGCAACCAATTACATTATCCAAATATCCAAGAACTGGATGACATCGAAATTAGAAATCTAGGGGCAAAGGCAGCTGTCAACTCACAAGTTGGTTTATGGGGTGATACACAGCCGGATAAGTTTACCTTTAACATATCCGGTTTGGAAGGACATTATACCCATAGTTTAAACCGTAAACCTATTCTTTTTCCACTAAAACCTTATTACATAAGAGATTACATCACTATTCGTGATGCTACGTATTATGACAAAATAAAAGTCATTAACGAAAAGGGTATTTTGTTTGATTTTAATAAAACGGTGTATGGAAATTTAGATTACGATCAAGGGCATCATTATGAGTTCCCGACTGAATGGTGGATATCAAAGATTGAAGAGCCTAATACTAATAAAACAATCAATTTTGATTATTATGATGGTAATGATTTTGGTTTAACTACAGATAATGTGATATATACAAAGAAAACATATAATGAAATGTATATTGAACAAACTACTTCAGAAATAAGTTCAAGTGGTGTTGAAAATACGACTTTCGATCACTCATCAGGGGATATGGAAGATATTTTGCAACGAACCTTTATTAAAACCATTTATTTTCCGGATGGTAAAGTTACTTTTGATATTTCCAAACATCAAGCTCATAATCCCGGTCTTTTTAATGAGATTTATAATTTGGATAAAATTATTGTTTATACCAAGAAGAGCCAAGGCACCTATCAAAAACTATCTACTTACGAATTTGTATACGATGATCCGGCGTCATCGCGTAAACTATTGCTACAAATCATCAAAAAAGATTCAGAAAATCGCATTATCCCTTTTTATCAATTTGAATATAATGTCGATAGCAATAATGTTGTTCCGGAATTTTTAGATCATATTAAAAAAAGACAACAAGATTATTGGGGTTATTATAATGGAAAGAATAATCCGGCATTACTTGAAAACGTTGGGTACAATAATATCGACCGAAATCCGGATTTTCAAAATACACTAATCGGCAGTTTAAAAAAAATTATTTACCCGACCGGTGGTTATAGTCAGATTAATTATGAACAAAATGAATATTATGTAGGGGAATTGCCTTGTGAGGATAGATATACGGCTTCTGATGTTTTATTTAAAAGTTTTATGAATCTTGTTAAATATGACGGGACATATGAGAGAAGAGATGCCGGAACTGATTATGGTTCCCCTGTCACTCATACAGATTCTATTCCTATTATAGACTCTATACAGACAGTTTATAGCTCAAATTTTTGACATCTTACACCGCCCCCCGGACCACCTAGTGACCCTATGGATGTTAGGTTTTATGAAATGAGAGATACTATCCATTTTACTAATAGCCAAAAAGTAAAAGCAGATTTTTATATTTTTATGAGTGAATGTCCTTTTTCAAATGGTATTGTTTCATTAGATTTTTCAAAACCGGTTGCAGCTCTTTGTAATAATACCTATATTGATTCACTAAGAGTTATTAAAAGATTTGATCACAGTTATGGCTGGTATAATGCTTCAACCCAATACAATATACCGGAAAATACTGATATGTATATAAGCATAAAATATATAAGAGCGTTAGCCCCTGATGATAGTTTTGATAGGTGGTTTAATGGGAGTGTAACCATATCGAAAATGGATTCACTACCAATGTATATCAACAAACCCGCAGGCGGTTTAAGAGTGGCTTCTTATAAATCCTGTCCGGATGATACCGGACAACATTGTGTGCAACACCATTACAAATACCGGACACCTGATGGTATATCAACCGGTAAAACACATAGAGCTGCTAAGAGGGGATCGAACACAGTTGAAATTAGAACTGCAGATCCTGTTAATTATGTTATTACATCTGTGAGAACTTTTACAGAATATGTTTACAGTGATGTAGCTTTATCAAGTTTATTAGGCAGCTTTACTTTATATAATCAAGTAGAACATTATATAAAGAATGATTCTGTAGTCGGTAAAACATTAGATTACTATGATAATGAATTTTTAAATAATTAGTATTTTGGTAGAAATTTTATAGATCAAGCATGGAAATGTGGCAAATTATTGCAAAAAGATATTTATAAATTTAACCAAACAACTAATCATTTTGAATTATTAAAAAAAATATCCTATACCTACCAATCTGTTTTTCCTTACGGAATAGATCCGGATTCTTTACAACTCTCAATAGGTGAAACAGCTGGGATTAAAGCAGTATTGGATGTTGGTGATAGTCCCATTGATTTAGCTGTAAGCCCCGGAACATATATTATAAGACCAGAATTATACAATTTAGTAAAAACGGAAGAAACTGATTACTTTGATCAAGGTCAACTACATAAAACCACGCATTATTATTATGACCCCGATACCGGCAATTTAATACAAAAGAAAACCTATGATAGTGATGGCGACTATTTAACCACTAATTATCAATATCCAAACAGTGTAACGGATATTAATTCGCTTGGCAACCCGCCATTAACAATCTCACAATACGCAGCTTATCAACAGATGAAGTCACCGAACATAGATCATCCTAATTATCAAAACAGAGTTGGTGAACCTATTCAAATTTCAAGCAAGAGGGAAATACTCCCTATAAGAAGTAAAACAAGAAGAATTACCTTAAAAAATCTGGGACCTTTGTTTGATGAGTCCGGCAATCCAATACCTAACAAGGATCGTTTGGTTTATGATCAAATACTGGAAGGTCAAATGGGGCAGAGCTTAGAACCCCGCGTCATCTACCACAACTACGACCCCTACGGCAATCCGACCGAAGTCAGTCAGCCGGATGGTACGCACATCTATTATATTTATGGCTATCAACATAGTAAACCCATTGCCAAAATTGTCAATTTTAAGCAAGCACAAGCACAAAGTTTGCAAGAACAAATAGATGTTGCGGTTACTGCCTCGGACAGTGATATAGACGCTGTAAGTGAAGCTGCTTTACGTACAGCTTTAGATAATCTGCGCCAAGCGCTACCGGATTATACGCAGATAACCACTTACACCTACGATCCGCTGATAGGTGTTACCAGCATCACCGACCCCAAAGGCGATACGCAGTATTATATTTATGATAGTTTTAACCGGTTGAAATATATCAAAGATAAAAACGGACATATTTTGAAAGAGTATGAGTATCATTATAAGCAGTAGAAAGCGGAAAGCGGAAAAGTGCGAAGTGCGCCAAGCAGGACGTAGTAAAGTGCGAAGTGGAAAGTGCCAAGCGGTAAAGTGGAAAGCGAAAAAGTGGATAAGAGATGAGGGATAAAAAGAAACGCTTGTCATTTCGAACGAGTGAGGCAAGAACGAGGAGAAATCTCAAATTTAAGAAATTGATAATTGTTTAACAAAATAGATTTCTCGTCGCTCCTAACGTCGCTCTGTCGAAATGACAGTAAACATCAAAATAACAAGTATTCCATGAAGCAACACAAAAATCTGAAATCTAATTTCTAAAATCTAAAATGAATATTGAGATTTCTCACTGCGTTCGAAATGACATCGGACGTCAATTAATCATATCACCAAATAACCATATCATCAAATAACCGATTAATCCATAAAAAAATGAAAAAAATACTAAGCATCCTATTATTAGCCTCGCAACTGTTGCCGGCGCAAGACGTAATATGGCAACACAAAGCCGGCGGGTCGCATGCCGATTTTCTCTATGACGCCGTGCCAAGCTTAGATTACGGTTTTTTGCTTGCCGGTGCCAGCTTGTCGCAATCCGGTATGGACGGACAAACAGGCACTTATGATTATATGCTTGCCAAATACAGCGAAGACGGCCAAAAACAATGGACTAAATTTTTCGGTGGCAAAGGCATTGACCACCTTAAACAAATTATCCCGACCTATGACGGCGGCTATCTGCTTGCCGGTATCAGCAATTCGGCAAAGAACGGCGCTAAATCCACCGAAAATATCGGGCAGTTCGATATTTGGCTGGTCAAACTGGATATGGGCGGGGCGATACAATGGCAAAAAACCCTCGGCGGCTTGGCAACCGAACGTATCAGACAGATTATCAGAGCCGGTGACGGCGGCTATTTTATCGCCGGCAGTTCGGCATCCGGTGAGTTTATCCCTTCCGGTAACAAATTGGCATCACCGGATATCATTATCAAACAAGACGACAATTTCGGTGGACTGGATTATTGGTTGGTCAAACTCGACAGCGACGGCAACTTGGTTTGGCAACAAACCTATGGCGGTCAATTTAACGATGAGCTGCGACAAGTGGTCGAATTGCCCGACGGCAGTTTGCTATTGGCAGGAAATTCGGCATCGCCGGTCAGCGGCAACAAAAATATAACCGGCAAAGGTAAAACCGATTGGTGGGTGCTAAAAACCGACCGCGACGGCAAAGCCCTTTGGCAAAAATCATACGGCGATACTGCCGACGACAAATTGTTTGCCATGATATTGACTAAAGACGGCAATATTTTGTTCGGTGGCAACAGCACCCCAATTGAAAAAAACAAAACCAAAAATTCCGCCGACATCGTTTTATTGAAAATCAATCCGAACGGCGATACACTCTGGCAAACGACTTTTGACAACAACGGCGATGACTTTTTGACTAATATATTGCAAAACCCCGACGGCACTTTGATATTGGGCGCCTATACCGCTGCCAACCGCAAATTGCCGGTAGCCGGTAAAGGCAAAGACGACTTTTTGTTGATAAAAATCAAAGCCAACGGCAACGAACTCTGGCGCCGTTCCATAGGCACGCGCAAAAAAGAAGTCTTGCAAAAAATTATAGCCACGCGTGACGGCGGTTACGTTTTGGTAGGCAGCAGTATCAAACATACGGCAAGGGGCGATACCGATTCCGATTTTTTAATCGTCAAAATTGCCGATAAGGACAAGCCCTTGCACGAGAAATTGCCTTTGGAAGCCATCCCTAATCCGGCATTGAGCTATACCAAAGCCGTGATCGGCAAAGATTATGAAAAAGGGCGTATGCAGTTATTGGATCTGAACGGCAAAATTTTGCAAACCCAAACCCTGAACGGCGAGCGCATTGTGCCGGTAAATATGAACGGCTATCCGGCAGGTATTTATATCATTCATGTTACGGCGGACAAAGCGGAGAGTAGTGTCAAAGTGTTAAAGGCGGAGCATTGAATAGTTGAAAGCGGAAAGTGCGAAGTGCGCCAAGCAGTACGTAGTAAAGTGCGAAGTGGAAAGTGCCAAGCGGTAAAGTGGAAAGCGAAAAAGTGGATAAGAGATGAGGGATAAAAAGAAATGCTTGTCATTTCGAAAGAGTGAGGCACGAACGAGGAGAAATCTCAAATTTAAGAAATTGATAATTGTTTAACAAAATAGATTTCTCGTCGCTCCTAACGTCGCTCTGTCGAAATGACAGTTGACATCAAAATAACAAGCATTCTATGAAGCAACACAAAAATCTGAAATCTGAAATGAATAAAAACCACATAAGACACATAAGGGCACAAAAGAAAAAACTTAATGACCTTAATGTCTTAATGGTTTAAAAAAAATCCTCAATTCCTCAGATTAGATGCAGGATTATTGTATGAAGTAATAAACAAACATAAGAAAGCAAAATATTCAATGAAGCACAATAAATCATCAGTTCATCAATTCATCAAATAACCAAATAACCAGTATAATCAAAAATATGAAAACAATTCTCAGCATAACATTAGCATGTCTCACTACTGTGATTTGGGCGCAGAGCAGTGATCAGAATTATATAAAAACGGCGATATACAAACAAGCGGTTACGGCACCGGCAGCAAATTCCGCTAATGCCCGCATAGAAATTAATTATTTTGACGGTTTGGGACGTCCTATTGAGAACATCAAATATGCCCAGGCACCCAATGGCGGGGATATCATCACGCATATTGAATACGACGACTACGGTAGGCAAACCAAAGACTATCTGCCGTTTGTGCGTCAAACTGCTTCGTTGGATTTTGAGGGCTTAAACGAATCCGATATAATAGGTTTTTATAACAACCAAAGCATTTCCATTCCTCAAACCAATGTGCCGTTTAGCGAAAAAGAATTAGAAAATTCGCCTTTAAACCGCGTTTTAAAACAAGCGGCACCGGGCGAAGACTGGGCTTTAGGGACAGGACACGAAATCAAATACGATTACCAAACCAACCAAGCTTATGAAGTCCGTTTATTTGAAGTTTCCCCCATAACTTACGATGCGACTACCGATATTTTTGAACCCAATTTATCCGGCACAACAGGCGGATTTTATCAAGCACAGAGTTTGTTTAAAAACATCACTATTGACGAAAACAACAGCGCTACCAGAGCAGCCGGCAACCAACCCACACAAACCATAGCATATAAAACTAAAACCGGACAGACCGTTTTAAAACGGATATCAACGGCGCAGGGCTATTTTGACACCTATTATGTCTATGACGATTTTGGCAATTTGACCTATGTGATTCCGCCTAAAGCAGCTACACAAACCCATATCACGCAAACGATATTAGATGATTTATGCTATCAATATAAGTATGACAAACGCAACCGGATGGTCGCTAAAAAAATCCCCGGCAAACAATGGGAATATATGATTTATGACAAACTCGACCGCTTGCGGGCAACCGGACCGGTGGCGTCGCCGTTTAGCAATCTACATGATCAAGGTTGGCTTTTTACCAAATACGATGCCTTTGACCGTCCCGTGATGACAATTTGGGTAGCCGATAACCACATTAACGCTACAAGTAGATTTACCATACAAAACACCGTCAACAATGCTACAAGTTTAAATGAAGAAAGAACCGGCGTAAACTCACAAATAGATCAAATACAGAATAATTATACCAATGATTCCTATCCGACTACCGGACATATTTTAAGCATTAATTATTATGATGATTACGATTATGTTAACGGACCAACTGTGCCTGCCCAAATATTGTCTCAACCGGTAAAGACCCATGTCAAAACCCTATCCACCGGCACATGGGAACGTATCTTGGAAAGCACCACCGATTATAACGGCAAATTGTCTTATACTTTATACAAAGACGACCATTTGAATGCGCCTATTTATGTAGAAACACAATATCCGGACGGCGGTTATCTGATAACTGAGAGCGAAGTAGATTTTGAAGGCAAAGTGTTACATACGATAAGCCGGCACAAAAAAGACCAAAATAGTTTTGAATTGAAAACCGAAGAATTGTTTACTTATTCGTCAGAAGGACGTTTGATACAACACCGGCACCGTATCGGTAACGAACCTTATGAGAATATTGCTACCAACACCTATGACCTACTGGGGCAAGTCAAAGAAAAGAAAGTAGGGCGTGAAGCCGGCAATCCCCTGCAATATGTCGATTATACCTACAACATCCGTGGTTGGTTGACCGATATTAATGATATAAACTTAACACATGGCGATTTATTCTATTTTCACCTCGGCTATACCGATGGCGCACATCCCTTATACAACGGTAATATCAGCCAAACTAAATGGAAAACCGCCGGTGACAACACCCGCCGTAGCTACCAATACCAATACGACGGCTTAAACCGCTTGACCGAAGCCGATTATTTGAATGTGGACAACAACATACACGACACCTATAACGCCTATATCAGTTACGACCTAAACGGCAATATCACCGGATTAGACCGCAACGGCGGCTTTGAAGACCCTATGCAAGCCCCGGCGATAGACCGGCTAAAATATTTTTACAAGCCCGACAGCAACCAACTGCAAAAGGTTACCGACCTGACCAACGACCACCAAGGTTTTAAAGACGACGGTAACGGCACACTTGCCGGCGACCCCGACGATGATTATGACTACGACGCTTACGGCAATATGACCAAAGACCAAAACAAAGGCATTACCCATATCAAATACAACCATATGAACCTGCCCGTGGAGATAGATTTTGTAAACAACCGAAAAATTTCCTATCTTTACACCGCTATGGGCACCAAGCTACAAAAAACCGTTGATTACAACACTTATCAGGTGATAACTGACTACCGCGACGGCTACCAATACGAAACCAAGCCCCAAACAAACAGCGGGCGTGGCTATGCCGAGTTGTTGTTTTTCCAAACGGCGGAAGGCTATGTAAAAGCCCTTTATAAAGACGACCCGAGCGACCATGTCCCTGCGGCATATCAATACGTATATATTTACAAAGACCACCTAGGCAACAACCGCCTAAGCTACACGCTAGACCCCCAAACCCACCAAATAAAAATACTGGAAGAAAACCATTATTACCCGTTTGGATTAAAGCACGGAACTTATAACGCCATACGCAAAGATGTGAAATACAAAGAACAAGCCGCGAGCAAAAAAGAAATCAAACAAGTAGTGCCGGAAGCGGTGAAGTTTAAGTATTATTACCAAGAGCAAGAACGCCAAGACGAACTCGGTTTAAACTGGGATAGTTTCAAATACCGCAACTACGACTATGCCATTGGGCGGTTTATGAGTGTGGATCCTTTGGCGGAGAAATATGCGTATAATGGGGTTTATAATTTTAGTGAGAATAGGGTTTTGGATGGTAGGGAATTGGAAGGACTTGAATGGGAAGACATTGATGGAAATGTTCTAACCGAAGAACAGAGGTCAAAGGTTAAAGTTTATATTTTTTATTCAGCAGGCGACGGTGGGTTTAGAGATCAGGCTCATGACCAATATAAACATTTTACAGAAAAATATGGGAAAGGTTCGGTTGCCTTATCTACTGGAGATACAGAAGAATCATTTTTACAAGACTGGAAAGATATGAGTGGAAATGATATTCAAGAAGTTTGGTTAGATTTTCATGGGGATTCTCAATGGATTGGTTTATCAGATGATGATGGGGATTTATCTTCGGTTGGAGATAAAACAGCAGAATTAGGAAATGATGCATTAGATATTAATAAGTTGCCGTTCCCGTCTGGTAATATTTCAGATGCTCATTTGCAAATTAACTCATGTCATTCAAATCAGAGCGTTGATAATGGACTTAATGTGGTTGATGCTTTTAGAAAAAGATTTCAAAGTTCAAATGAAGGTTTTAAGAGTATATCCGGAGCATCTAGTGGTGTTTCATACCCATTTGGTGGAGCGAGACCATTTGGTTATTTTTCATTCACAACCTATTATAGACCTACTCTTGAAAATTTAATTAAAGAAGAATATGGTGGCAGTTCTATCAATTTTATGTTACAACATGGTTTAGATCCTCGTTAGAAATGAAAAAAAGAGTTAAAAATAGTGTCATATTTGTATTAATTGGCATAACTTTAATGGTTATTATCTCATTGGCTATTTATTTCTTTGGCAAAACACAAGTGAATACAGGAAATTTAATTAATAGGGTATCAACAAGAATCTTTGATTATAATACGATTGATGTTAAATGCAATAATAAATCATTAAGAAGTAGTATTTTAATTTTTTATGGAAATAATTGTATTTATAAAAATGGAACTGTAAATAAAGGTATTAAAAGTAAATATGGATGGAATTGTTTTGATGTTTATTTTCAAGGAAGAAAAAAATATAAAATTTGTCATTTTAAAAAAAACAATTGGCATGTAAACAAATATTTGTTTGAATTTAATTTATTACAAGACAGTTTGAATGTTATATTTAAAATACGAGGTCCTGACTCAAAGGAGAAGTTATATTATAAATATTTCAAAGAATCTGATAAAAGTTATGACACATACTTTCTAGACAAGAAAAAAAACATTTATAAAATAGAGTCTAAACAATTCCATTTAGATAAGAAATCTGAAAGAAAAATAACAAAACAAATAAAGGTTTTAGAAAATCATAAAATGGACACAATCCATAAACAATGTAATATTAAAATTTTATTGACATTGGAAGATCATTTAGAAAATCCTTCTGACAAAGAGCTTAATAATTTTTTTGAAACATTTGATGAGTCTTGTAAAACAAATATTGAGTATTCGGAATTTAGCAATGAACTTTTATTTAAAGTTCTACAAAAATATCCTAATAGAGCTATTAAAATCTTGAAGAATAACAAGAATATTAAACTGAAATACATACTGAAAGAGTTGCAAAATCCAGTACATGATGGATTTAATATCAGCAATATAATAAAAAAAATAGAAATGAATAAGGATACTATTTCTATAAAAATAGTGAAGACATTAAAAGAAATTCATTGATTTAGAGCAAAATAAATATATCAGCCAAACGCTATGGAAAACCGTCGGCGATAATACGCTGCGTAGTTATCAATACACTTATGACCAATTAAACCGCTTGACCGAAGCCGATTATTTGAATGTGGACAACAACATACACGATACGTATAATGCCTATATCGGTTACGACCTAAACGGCAATATCATCGGATTAGACCGCAATGGCGGATTTGAAAACCCTATGCAAGCCCCGGCGATAGACCGGCTAAAATATTTTTACAAGCCCAATAGCAACCAACTGCAAAAGGTTACTGACCTGACCAACGATCACCAAGGTTTTAAAGATGACGGCAACGGCACGCTTGCCGGCGACCCCGACGATGATTATGACTACGACGCTTACGGCAATATGACCAAAGACCAAAACAAAGGCATTACCCATATCAAATACAACCATATGAACCTGCCCGTGGAGATAGATTTTGTAAACAACCGAAAAATTTCCTATCTTTACACCGCTATGGGCACCAAGCTACAAAAAACCGTTGATTACAACACTTATCAGGTGATAACTGACTACCGCGACGGCTACCAATACGAAACCAAGCCCCAAACAAACAGCGGGCGTGGCTATGCCGAGTTGTTGTTTTTCCAAACGGCGGAAGGCTATGTAAAAGCCCTTTATAAAGACGACCCGAGCGACCATGTCCCTGCGGCATATCAATACGTATATATTTACAAAGACCACCTAGGCAACAACCGCCTAAGCTACACGCTAGACCCCCAAACCCACCAAATAAAAATACTGGAAGAAAACCATTATTACCCGTTTGGATTAAAGCACGGAACTTATAACGCCATACGCAAAGATGTGAAATACAAAGAACAAGCCGCGAGCAAAAAAGAAATCAAACAAGTAGTGCCGGAAGCGGTGAAGTTTAAGTATTATTACCAAGAGCAAGAACGCCAAGACGAACTCGGTTTAAACTGGGATAGTTTCAAATACCGCAACTACGACTATGCCATTGGGCGGTTTATGAGTGTAGATCCTTTGGCGGAGAAGTATGCGTATAATGGTGTTTATAATTTTAGTGAGAATAGGGTGTTGGATGCTCGTGAATTGGAAGGTATGGAAGGGGTTGATTTTAGAATGAAATTAAAAGAAGCTGAAAATAATGCTTCTCAACGAAATATGAGCGTTCAACAATATATGGATGGAACAAAGCCAATATTTTATTATCATTCGCCATATAATCCAAATAGAAATGCTGCTGGTCGTGTAATAATCGATAATAATTATCAAGCAATCCAACATTATTATAGAGGTAATGGCGAAAGTGTAGTGCTAGGTCCTAAAACTGTGGAAATGATAAAAAATTCAAAAGATGTTCAACACTATATAAGTAGAATTAAAAGTGGGGCAACTACAAATCCTTCAGAAGGATCAGGTTTATCTGTAGATATGGAATCGTTATGTAGAACATTTCATCTTGGTAAAATGACATTTTCATATAAAACGACTTGTAAAGACGGGAATTGCGTAACTAATATTACGGTTGATGACAAAGGATTTGTTGATCCAAATTCTATAGCATCATATGTAAATCCTGAAGGAGATGATAATAAAGGTCCTAATCATGAGCTTGGCGGTAGCCCATATGATTATGATCCTGTAAAATGGACAATAACTTTTCAGAATCCTGGATATGAAGTAGACAAAAATGGAAGTCCTAAACCTATGGAAAATAAAAATAATGATAAGGATGAAAAAAATGAAACGAATTAACAAAATGAATTTCAATAAAATTATTCCTTAAATCCGCACCAATGTACAAAAATTTTGAAAATAGGATTTTACCCGTATTTATTGTGTAAAATTTAGCGTAAAAAGAGTCAATAATATTTTTTTTAGCTTATCAATAGATGATTTTGGAAAG
>JALWLE010000035.1 GCA_026996605.1 Flavobacteriales bacterium | reverse complement strand
ATTTAATATGATATGTTGAGGCTAACTGATTAACTTATATTTAAGACTATTTTACCACAGAGTTGCACAGAGTTTTCCACAGAGTTACACAGTCTTTTCTCATCAATTAAAATTTGATTCTCGATTTTCAACTAGTTATTTTCATTTATTTCCTATACATCCCTATTGCCAATAATCAAGATACTACTTCATTCTACAGTTACTATAGGAACTATATAAAACAAATATAATTTGTTTCTAATATCATTTTTTATACAATAATTCAATGGCTTTTTTTTCTTTTTTGATTTGTTGTTCCAATTTCTCGATTTTAGCTTTATAGCGCTTGATTTTTTTAGCAGAGGCATTGGCTTTGTGTTTGTGTTCGTAGCGTTTGAGTTTTTGCTCAAGTTTGAGTTTGGTCCATTCCAACTTCTTAATGTCAATCTTATGGCTTTCAACTTGGTCTTGCTCGGCAAAATTCAATTTCTTTTTGAACACTTTCTTTTTTACACCTTTTTTGGCATTTTGTAATTTCCGACGTTCCATCCATCTTTTACGACGTTCCGCTCGTTGTTTTTCCATTTTGGGGTCGGGAATAACATTAGCCGTAAAATAGACCCGTTCGGTTTTGTTTTTGGTATTGCAGTAGATGGTAACCGTTTTGTGTTGCTTATGAATTTTATTGCGCGTATTAAAACGCACGGTAAATTCACTGTTTTCGCCCGGCATAATCGGCTCTTTTTTCCAGTTGGAAGGAACCGTGCAACCGCAACTAGCTTTGATTCTGGAAATGATCAAGGGGGCATCACCGGTATTTTTAAATTTGTAAACATGGGTTACCACATCCCCTTCGTGTAAAGTGCCAAAATCAAATTTGGGTTCTTCAAATTTGATTACCGGATATTTGGTGTCGGCGGTTGGTTCGTTAGTTTGGGCTTGTAACAACATACTTGCTGCAAAAGCCAAGGTTATTAATAGGTGTTTCATTTTAAAAATCTTTAATGAATTACTATTGCAAATTTAACAAGAATTATTGATTTCTTAATAAATTCAAATACTTATATAGGCTATTTTAATACCGAATAGTTTTTATCTTAATTTTGTATTAATAATTTTAATGTTTAAAATTAAAGTTACTGAATACACATTAAGTTAATTATTATTGTTAAATGGAAATAACTAATAAATATAAATATTAAAAAAGTTTTATACTAATCCCTCACATAATATTCTACTGTATATTCCTGTATATTAACATTTTTATTTTTGATAAATTTTTCTTTTATAGCAGCAATATGTTGTTCTATTATTCCAAGATTAATAACAACTCTTTCTATAGCAGCAAAAAAATGGTGGTTCGAATCATTAAAATCGTCATCCAGATAATTCATTTCACTAATGATATCATAATATTCTTCTCCTTCAAAATGGGTTGAATATATATTATATGCATGAGAAAGTGCCTTTTCAAGATAAGTTCTTGGAGATAAATCTTGCATTTCTACAATACCAATTAGTTTCTGTAATTTTTGTTTGGTATTAAAATCATCTTCCAAGATATTAACAAATTGAATATACAACTCAATCCAATATGCCATTCTCCAATAAATTGAAGAACGCCATGAATGATTATGTGTATAGGATAGACCAAAAATCTGAATGGTTTTATTCATTTTAAAAAGCGCAAATATAGAGTCTAAAATAACAAACTCCAGTTCTTCTGCTTTTCCTCTCATTAATATGGTATTAATAACTTCTATTGCCTCTTCTTTTTTAATTACTATTTTTGGTAATTCTCCGGGGTACATCTGATTAAGAAGCTCATAATTATAATGATTTTTATAATTAAGTTCAAGAAGTCTGTTAACTTCTAAACTTGTGCTAATGTATGGATGGATAATATTGTTTTTAATAGCGATATTTTCATGTCGAAATAATAACAACTTAATTTCTTGATAAAGTATAAGAACTTCTTTAATATCTTCAGATGCCGAAGTTGCCGAATGAATGATGCTTGCATAATCTTCATTTTCCAAATTAATATTTATAGAGTTTATTAATTTTTCTTCTTCAGCTTTGTTGTAATTACTATAGGTCATAAAATTAAACTTAATAGCTCTTTCAACAATATGTTCTTTTATAAGATCAAGTAGTTTTGCTTTGTGTTCATTATTTATTTTTTCAACAGGGATAAATACTCTAAAAAAATGTAAAAACTTTTTTAATTGAAAAATGTAGCCTTTGTAATCTTCACTTTTAAGGAAATAAGCAGCCGAAATTACAAAATATCTTAAGGCTATATGAAGTCTATCAAATTCTTCGTAGGGTTTAATAAAGTCTTCCGTTGATAAGTCTAATTTAAGTTGTTGTAAGATATTGTCTATTTTATACCAAATAGATATGGTATCTTTAAGTTTATCTAATTGTTCGTTTATATCATTTTTTAATTTATTATCAGCTGTTTTCTTATGCTTAATAAATTCAGCCACTACTTTGTTATATTCTTTTTCATAATTGTATCTTAATTTTTTTATTTCATTCCATTCTTTAGTGGTTGTATTCCACTCAATATTAGTAGTGTTAGGTTTGGATTGGTTAGTTTTTATAGTATCTTTTATCTTTTGTAGGTGATTTATTAGCTTATCAAATATATTTTTTAGAGGTATAACAAGAATATATTGATGCTTGCAGTTGTGTTTCAAAAAAAGTTTTTCTTTATGAGTTGTTTTACAATTTATATCATCAAAAATTTGTGTTAAGTCACTTAATTCGTTTAAAATTATTTCAATTGTTTCAATTGGGTTTTTACTATTTGGAAGGGATGGATTAATTATATTTTTATAAATATTTGATATGTGTATTTCATTATCTTTAGAGTAGTCAAATATAGATTTTATATCATCAGAGGTATTATCTTTATATTTTATTTCTAACTTAAGTACTTTTTTAATAATATCAGTATTTAAAATATTTGGAGGTGCGAGATTCTTTTCCTCATTATTATCAATTTTGTTTTTATAAGCGGCACTGGCAATAACCAAAATGCTGTCACCGGCATCAGACAAAGAATTGGCAACCGCCAGATAAAAAGCCCGTCTGGTAAGTGGAAATTCTTTTTCGCTTCCACGATACAAAAAATCAGTGAGATAATGAAGGATTCTTTTTTCTGAATTTTCAGGGTCTTTAATGTCAAAATATTTAATATATGATTTTAATTGTTCTTCAACACCTGCGTTGATTAAAGTTGCCAGACCAATCATATAGTATTTATAGCCGCTAACGGGTAATGCATATAAGTGTTTCTTATCTTTTTTTTCTGCTTGTATTTTTACAAATTCTTCCAGTTCATCAGGACTGTATTCATCGGGGTTTTCATCTTCATTCTTTCCGAATAAGATACCGTTTTTAAAAAAGAGCAAATCGCCAATTTTGTTATAGTATTCACCTTTTAAAAGGAATTGTTGTTCGGGTTCTAAATATAAATTGACAATATTTTTAAAGTTTTTGATATTAGCATTCAATTTATTTTTAGTCAAACTTTTAATCGTACTTTTTTCAATGATTTGCAGTTTGGCAATCAAAGCTTGGTAAAACATTCGCTGTATAACCAACAAGGGCGGATTCTGTCGCGGCACCTGGTATTTATTCCAATTCTTACCGGCAATACATTGCTTGACAAAATTTAAGGACTCGTGATGAATGGTCTCATAAATAAGGAGTGCTTGGTCATAATTTCTTATCATTTCAAATGATAAGCCCAACTTCAAATAAACTCTGATGTAGGCAATAATCGTATCGGGAAACAATTTACTTCTATCAATATTCTTAAAAGGTAATAAAGCTTCCTTGTAGTAATTGATAGCTTCTAAAAACTGGCTATCATTAAAGTTTAAGTCACCTAAATTGGCATTGAGCATCGTAATGGAATCTATATCGTAATTCAGTTCTCTTTTGCTTTTCCAATATTTTTTCAGTTTGGATAGCTTGCTACGAAAAATCCCTTTGATAATTAAAGATTCGTCAAGTGTAAAATTTAATGCAGCGGATTCTTTTTCTGATATTTTTGAAACAAAAGAAATTTCGGATTCTAAAACACTGTAAAATTTAAAATCATATAAGCCGCTTATAATTTTTCTAATATGAGTTTTTTTAAGAAATTTGATTAATCGCGAGATAAAATCTCTTAATTCGGGCGCCTTATATATGGCAATTATTTCAGGTGTTAATTCAAGGGTTTTGTACGAAAAACCAACTTTATGAAATTTGTATAAATGATTTAAGAGAAAAGCTGTCGACACCAATAGTTTGTCCTCAAATTGACTAATATATTTATTAACTGTCATTACAAACGGATTGAATAAATATTTTCCAACAGTAAAAATATATTGGTCATTATATCCAAAGTGTAAATAAATATTTCTTTTATCGCCCCTGGTTATGATGGTACTATCAAAATTAGTTTTATCTTCAGGATATGAAGTCAAATACTCTTCAAATATTCTGGTTATTTTTTTAGGTGCTCCATTACTACGATATGACACATAAGAAATAAAATTTTGTAAAGTTATTATAATTTTAATTTTTTCCAATTCAGTTAAATCTTTATAATTTTCAGATAAAAATAAATGGTAAGTTCTTAAATCAAATTTTAAATTATCATTTCGATGTTTAGTAATAAATCCATGTGGAATTAATAATTGACAGATATACAATTCAGTCATTGATGTTATATCAGAAACCTTTCCGTCTGCCGGATCTTTATAAAAACTAGGTATATATATGATGTCATGAAACATACTTCCTATTAGAGCATCTCTGTCTGAAATATCTGCCAAAGCAGCATCGTACATTTCTCTACCCGCAATAAAAATAAATTTTGCTTTTGCCGTATTAAAAAAGTGTTTTAAGTTGGTAAGTATCTGCCTAATAGTATCCTGTCGTCTTTTTACCCATTCTGTTTCAGTGTATTTATTTGAGTCTTGTTTGACATTTTCACTATTATCTTTAGGTTGAATTTTGTCTAACTCATCTAAAATAAAAATTAATCTGGGACGCATTCGCCATGAACTAATTGATTCAATATCATTAAGAATTGAAATTAGTCCAATCTCAATTTCTCTTTCACCTGCAATCGGTATTTCTTTTATTTTATTTTTTTTACCAAAAAAATTTAAATTAAAAAATTGTCTATTAACACCTAATTTTATTTCTCTACCATTATTTTCCAATATTTTTGAATCAATATTTTCAGTTAATGCTAACAAACGTTTGTATATAATATGATGGTTAATACCTAAAATACGACTTCTTAATATTCGATTTGCTGCAAATGAAAACAAGATGATATAAATAACGAAAAAGTAATCATAGAAAGGTATAAAATTGAATGCCTCAATATTTATCCGAAAAGTATCAGACAAAAAATTGTGTTTAAGAGTATACTCTTTTTTTTCATTGTTTTTCACTTTACTTTTCTCACGTATATCATTTACAGATACACTTTTAATTGGCAATTTATCAATAGGTCTGACGATACTTGTTAATAAATGAATATATACATAATCAATAGAATGCGTAATCGATTTTATTATATCTTTTTCTTTATTTTTATGAAAATCTTTTGATATTTTTAAACTGTCATTTTTTTGTAAAAATTTATAGTTTTTATCTTCATATAAACCTTTATTAAAATAATCAAAGATACTCTCCCTATTTTCTTTTGTTTTTTTGTAAAAACTTTGACTCGGAAAATATTCAACAATATGAGACTGTTCTCGCCAGAAATTAACCAGTTTATAAATATTTGAATTAAAATAAAAAGATAGTGCAACCAAATAAACAAATAAACCGGTACTGAGTGTCCAAACACTACGCTTAAAGTATGAAAACGGCTTTTTTATTTTTTTATATTGATCTAAAAGGCTGTATGTAATCAACCTTAAAATGTCTTCTTCTGACAATTTTTCTTTACCAATATTAAGTCTTATCGGAATAATTTCATTATTGTTAATGTATGAATGAACAACTTGTTTTATACCCGATCTAAAAAGATATGCAAAACCAACAATAAACCAAACAGAAATAAAAATGTAGATATTAGGATTTGTATAGAAAAAAAAATGATAAATAAAATAGAAACCAAATAAACCAAAACTAAAAATGGACAAAAAAAACAAATCATAACTTGAAAAGCGAAACTGTTTTTTCTTAATATTATTATGACTACTGCTTGAAATCAAACCAAAAACCAGAAAATAAATAAATAATACCAATAAATATGTATATAATTTTTGATAGTATTCTTTTACATGATTATATTGAATTTGAAATAATACATATATAAGTACATTTGTTACTGGTTTAACCCCCTATAATTCGGACTTTTTTACATTTGATGTTCAAAGATAAGAAAAATCTTCGGATATTTGTAGTGCAAGAAACAACCGACGGTGATTTTTTATACCGTATGTTGATTGA
>JALWLE010000034.1:17676-23512 GCA_026996605.1 Flavobacteriales bacterium | reverse complement strand
ACTCGGGCTGTTGTGGTATGGCAGGTAGCTTCGGGTATGAAAAAGAACATTACGAATTGAGCATGAAAGTCGGCGAACTCAAACTGTTTCCCGAACTAAGAAAAACCCAAGCCGGCGAAAGCATCGCCGCCTGTGGCACCAGTTGCCGCCATCAAATCCACGATGGTATTGATAGAGACAGCGAACATCCGGCGAGTATTTTGGCTAGGGCATTGAAAAAATAAATCAATACTCAACAATACCCGTTTCTAAGATAGCCAAAGGTTTATTGGTCATCGTAGTAATACGGTCATATACATTATTCAATTTATCGGCAAAAGTTTCAGGACTTTCATCGGGGGTAACAGCGCCGTAAACACTGACGCCTACCCAATCTATATAGTTATCGCCGGGATAATAATTTTCAAAATCGTTCCAAGCTTCTGCTGGTTGCCCTGCCGCATCGATATGAAAAAACCAAGTAATATTGGTAGCACCTGCTTGTCGTGACAGGTCAATGATATGCCGGTAAGCATCTCTAAACCGCTCGGGACCATCGGGCAGATTGGGGTCACCGTAATTGGTAGTCGTAGCGCCACCGTTGTGTACACCATTCCAAGGAAACCATTCGCCATTCACTTCGGTGCCGAATTCCACCAATAAAGGATAACCGGTATTTGCCGCATCGTGAAACCATTGCCATAAATCGGTATCAAAATCGCCGTCAATAATATTTTGCATACTGTAATTAGGGTCGGCAACGCCTTCATCCAAAGTGGTGCGCGCCATCATCCTAATGAACGGTACCCTGCCGGCTTGATGAATCGTTTGCACAGCAGCCGTTGGAAAATGTATGTCATTATACCAATTATCAGAAAAATATGCCCAAGTAATGAGTTTTTGTGCCAAAGTTTCAAAATCGCTGATACGTTGTGCCGTAACTTGATCTTCCGGTCCGCCAAAATCGGGGAAAGCGGCAAAATAAATGCCTTGTGCCGGCGGTTGTAATTTGGTATTGTCAAACTGCGCTGTTGTTTGAAACAAAGCATCATCGATGCCTGCCCGGAAAGCTTCTAAACTTTCCGGTGATGAATTGATGCGCAAATCGCTGATACTGCCATCTTCATTTTCCCAACGTTCTTGCCACCAAGACACCGCTTTTATCCTAGGAAAATCTTGATTTTTAATGGTTTGAAAGGTCTGATTTATCCATGCGGCTTTAACAGAAATTTCAGGTTCAGGATCCGGCTTACATATTGTGCATGATGACACAATTAACAAAAAGATTACACTTAATAAATTTTTCATCTGTTTATTTTTTAATTTTAACATCAAAGTCAGATGTAACCTTTGATGATTAAAATAATCATTTCGTTGTGTGTTTAATAATTATTTTAATCATGTCGGTTTCATTTAAATGGTTTTATATAAAATTTAAAATTGCTTTTTGATAACCTCAACTATCCGTTGTTTATCTTCATCTGTCAAATTTGACCCGCTTGGCAAGCATAGTCCTCTTTCAAATAATGATTCTGAAGTACCGTCGGTATAAGCCGGAAAATTTTTAAACACCGGTTGCAAATGCATGGGCTTCCAAAGTGGACGACTTTCAATATTTTTGGCTTCTAATGCTAAACGAATTTTTTCACGCTGTTCGTATGAGTCGGTTAAAATAGTGGTTAGCCATCGGTTGGCAAAAAAACCATCCGGTTCTTTGACAAATTCAACCGGTAAATCTGCCAGTTCCGATTGATAAAAATCAAAATTAGCCCGACGGGCTTTGATTCTGTCATCTAATACCAACATTTGACCGCGACCGATTCCGGCTACAATATTAGACATCCGGTAATTATACCCGATATGTGAATGTTGATAATGCGGTGCCGTATCACGAGCTTGTGTGGCTAAAAAAGTTGCTTTTTGACAGTATTCCATGTTATTAGAAACCAACGCACCACCACCCGAAGTGGTAATAATTTTATTACCGTTAAAAGAAAATACCCCCATCACACCAAAAGTTCCCGTTTGTTGCCCGTTTATAGAAGCACCCAGTGATTCTGCTGCATCTTCAATTACCGGAATATCATAATGCTTGGCAATTTGCATTATTTCCGGCATCTTAGCCGGCATACCATAGAGATGTACCGGAATAATAGCTTTAGGTTTCTTCCCTTTTTTCAACAGGTCTTTAATGGCTTGTTCCAATAATTCGGGTGACATGTTCCAGGTATCTTTTTCACTATCAATTAAAATAGGTGTTGCTTTTTGATAACGAATTGGGTTTACCGTAGCCGAAAAAGTAAAACTTGAAGCCAAAACAGCATCACCCTCTTTTACTCCCAATAAAATCAATGCCAAATGAATAGCAGCAGTTCCAGCAGACAATGCTGATACACAACCTGCTCCGGTATATTGTTTTAAATCATTTTCAAAACCATTAACGTTTGGTCCCAAAGGAGCAATCCAATTAGTATCATAAGCTTCTTGGATAAATCTCATTTCTTCTCCCCCCATATGAGGTGATGACAACCATATTTTTTTTGTCATATTAATATTTTTTTCAAAGATAAGAAATAAAAAAATGTTAGCATGAAATTTGAATCTAACCATTAAACAAATTACAAAAATAAAATGGTATCCGTCGAGAAAAAAGAAATAAATTTCTTGGTTAATTAAAGAAAGGTTTTTATCTTTGCACTCGCAATTCAGAAATAGTAATTTTTGCATTAACGGAGAGGTGCCGGAGTGGTAACGGAGCAGATTGCTAATCTGTCATCGCGCAAGCGATGCCAGGGTTCGAATCCCTGTCTCTCCGCAATTTTCGGGGTATAGCGAAGCCCGGTTATCGCGCCTGCTTTGGGAGCAGGAGACCGCAGGTTCGAATCCTGCTACCCCGACCAAATGAGTCCTGCTTTCTAAGCAGATGATCACATGACAGGATTGGTCGCGTAGCTCAGCTGGATAGAGCATCTGCCTTCTAAGCAGACGGTCACAGGTTCGAATCCTGTCGCGATCACAACATAAAATACAATGGCTCCGTGGCGCAACTGAATAGCGCATCTGATTACGGCTCAGAAGGTTACAGGTTTGAATCCTGTCGGAGTCACCACTAAAAAGCAACTCTTAACGGGGTTGCTTTTTTTATGGCTAAACTCCAAATCTTGATTATCATTATAGAGTATTGCTCTGCCCAAAAAGGTAGAAAGATTATAAATTTCAAGTTCCAATTCAGAACAATATCTATAAAAAATTATAATAATATAGCTTTTATCTATCATTAAATAATCGTATATTTGTTTTATATTTAATCCATAACATAAAATATGTCACAACAATCATCAAACAAACATCTAATATCTAAAGAACAAGCGGCTCAAAAAGTAGCATTTTATGATCGGTTAAAAGAAGAATTAGAAAAAAACACAGATTGGCCGACAAAATATATGTACAAATTTATCATGCCAAATCAAGATTCTAATATAACAAAAGTAAAAGAACGCTTTAAAAATAAAGAAATTGATTTGAAAAAAAATTATTCAAAAACCGGCAAATATATCAGTCTTACCATAGTAACCGAAGAAGAAAATCCCGATACCGTTATTAAGCGTTATAAAACCATGGAAGACATTGATGGTTTGGTCGCTCTATAAGTTATTTTGATGTAACGATATTATCCTGAAATCATCAAATAACCATTTCACCAATTTAATTAATTAAACAACATAAAATATGCAAGAACGAAAATTTACTTACAACACCGATAGAGAGCCTTTGATTATCCCCGAATATGGACGGTATATTCACGAAATGGTCAAGCAGCTTAAAACTATTGAAAATCGTGAGCAACGCAATAAAAATGCGCGTGCCATTGTCAATTTACTCGGCAGACAAAATACACATTTACGAGATGTCCCCGATTTTCAACACAAGCTTTGGGATCACTTATTTATCATGGCAAATTTCGATTTAGATGTAGATTCTCCCTTTCCTAAACCCAGCCCCGAAAAACTTAAGGCTCGTCCCGAAAAATTACCTTATCCCAAAAAAGGTTATCAGTTTAGATATTACGGACATATCATCAAACGCATGATTGATGAAGCGGTCAAATGGGAAGATAGCGAACTTAAAGATTTGTTAATTCGTACCATTGCCAATCATATGAAAAAGAACTATTTGACTTGGAATAAAGATTCTGTTAGCGATGAAGTGATTTTTGAACATTTGCGTATTTTGTCTAATGGTAAAATTGATTTAAAAGCAGGAGAATACGAATTGCGTGATGCTAGTCAATTAGTTAAAAAACGAAAAAACAACGGTCATCATAAACAAAAAAATTATCGTAAAAAACGTAACTAATGGGGTCTTTTATCATAGAAGGCGGACACCGTCTTAAAGGCGAAATTATACCGCAAGGTGCAAAAAATGAAGCACTACAAGTTATCAGTGCAGTTTTGCTGACTGATCAGGAAGTTGAGATTGAAAATATTCCAGATATAATTGATGTCAATAAACTGATTGATATTTTGCGTAATCTCGGAGTGAAAATCCGTAAAAAATCCAAAGGCACCTTTGTTTTTCAAGCAGATGATTTGAATTTGGATTACTTGCAATCGGAAGAATTTAAAACCAAAGGTGGTGGTTTGCGTGGCTCTATAATGATCATGGGACCTTTATTGGCGCGCTTTGGCAAAGCTTATATGACCAAGCCCGGTGGTGATAAAATAGGGCGTCGCCGGTTAGATACACATTTTGAAGGTTTTATTAAACTTGGCGCCAAACTAAAAGTGGAAGCAGATAAACATTTTTTTATTGTTGAAGCAGAACAACTCAAAGGTGCCGATATGCTGCTTGACGAAGCCTCAGTCACCGGAACAGCTAATATCATTCTGGCTGCTGTGCTTGCAAAAGGCAAAACAACTATTTATAATGCCGCTTGTGAGCCTTATATTCAACAACTATCTAAAATGCTCAACCGAATGGGTGCTAAAATTTCCGGTATAGGATCTAATTTTTTAACGATTGAAGGGGTTGAAAAACTAGGTGGGACGAAACATAGCGTATTACCCGACATGATTGAAATTGGTTCTTGGATTGGCTTGGCAGCTATTACCCGCTCTGAAATTACCATTAAAAATGTCAGTTGGGACAATTTGGGACAAATACCACGTGTATTTAGAAAACTCGGTATAGCTTTAGAACGTCGTGGTGATGATATTTATATTCCGGAGCAAGAGCATTATACCATACAAACATTTATGGACGGTTCCATTTTGACCGTTTCCGATGCTCCTTGGCCCGGATTTACACCGGATTTATTGAGTATTGTGTTGGTAACAACTATTCAAGCAGAAGGAGTAGTATTGATACACCAAAAAATGTTTGAAAGTCGTTTGTTTTTTGTTGATAAATTAATTGATATGGGCGCACAGATTATTTTAAATGACCCACATAGAGCAACCGTTATCGGACTTAATCATAAAACACCGTTAAAATCTACTACGATGACATCACCCGATATCAGAGCAGGTGTATCTTTATTAATTGCAGCTTTGTCAGCCGAAGGTAAAAGTGTGATTCATAATATTGAACAAATTGACCGCGGCTATGAAGCCATTGATAAGAAATTAAATAAACTGGGTGCTAGAATAGAACGTGTGAATTAACTATTAATTGAAAAGCAAATGGTGATAAATGCCGGTAGAAAAGGGGGTTGGGATGTCATTTCTATCCCTACGAAAGTAAGGAGAGAAACCTCAATAAATAATTTTTGCTTGGTTTGATAATATATGCTTGACATGACACTAGGTTCGAGATGACATTAACGAAATCCTTATTTCCTCAATATAACCAAATAACC
>JALWLE010000034.1:0-17576 GCA_026996605.1 Flavobacteriales bacterium | reverse complement strand
CTACGAAAGTAAGGAGAGAAACCTCAATAAATAATTTTTGCTTGGTTTGATAATATATGCTTGACATGACACTAGGTTCGAGATGACATTAACGAAATCCTTATTTCCTCAATATAACCAAATAACCGAATAACCAAATAACCAGATAACCGAATAACCAATAATGAAACCTTTTGAAACCAATTCGTGGAAAAAAATAAAGACTTATTTTAAAACTATTAAAAACAACCGGATACTTACCAATTTTGAGCAACCGGAACATTTAAAGACTTTTACATTTGATTTTAACGGTATTTATTTTGACTTTTCAAAACATCGTTGGGATATAGAAATGCTAAAATATTTTGTCGGTTTTGCCGAAGAAATACAAACCCGTCAAGCAATTGAAGCCATGTTTACGGGGCAGATAATCAATAAAACAGAACAGCGTGCCGTATTACATACTGCCTTGCGACAATCCGATGATAAACCGGTTGTAGTAAATGGCGAAAATATAATTCCTGAAATTAGAAAAGCCGAAGAACAGTTAAAAAGTTTTACCCAAAAAGTTATTTCCGGACAATGGAAAGGTTTAACCGGTAAATCTATAACTGACGTAGTCAATATAGGTATCGGTGGGTCAGATTTGGGTCCAAAAATGGTCGTAAAAGCACTTTCGGATTATCGAAATCATTTAAATATCCATTTTTTATCTAATATCGATCCGTTTGAATTAGACCAACTCTTGAACGAGATTAATCTGGAAACAACTTTGTTTGTAATCGTGTCTAAATCTTTTTCAACTCAAGAAACGCTGACAAATGCACGAAATGTTCAGAAAATTTATATAAAACAATTTGGTAAAAAAGCCATAGCCAAACATTTTGTGACAGTCAGTACGCAATTAGATAAAGCTCATGCATTCGGTATTGAACCGGAGAATATTTTTCCGATGTGGGATTGGGTTGGCGGTCGTTACTCTCTTTGGAGTCCTGCCGGTATTGCTATTCCTTTAGCTATCGGATATGATAATTTTCAAAAATTAAAATCCGGTGCTTATGATATGGATAAGCATTTTAGAAGCGAAGCTTTTTATCAAAATTTACCGGTTATTGCAGCATTTTTGACTGTTTTATACAATAATTTGTATGATTTTGAAACGGAAGCTTATATTCCCTATACCGATAAGCTGCAATATTTACCGGATTTTTTGCAACAATTGATTATGGAGAGTAATGGTAAATCTACTACCTTATCAAATGAACGTATCGCTTGGCAAACCGGTAATATCGTTTGGGGTAATATTGGGACCAATGCCCAACATTCGTTCTTTCAATTATTACATCAAGGTACTAAAATTGTGCCGGTTAATTTTATAGCGGAGAAGCATAATAGAAACACTAAATTTGAGAATAATCATAAAATACTTCTTGCCAACATGGTGGCACAAGCCGAAGCTTTGATGATTGGTGATACTAATGATGTACCTTATAAAAATTTTGAAGGTGATCGTCCTTCTACAACTATTTTGTTAGACGAAATAACACCGGAGAGTTTAGGAAGTTTATTGGCATATTATGAACATAAAACCTTTACTGAAGCTTGGCTTTGGCAAATCAACGCCTTTGATCAATTCGGTGTGGAGCTTGGTAAACGATTGGTTAACAGAATCATAGAAGACCTTAATAAATTAACTCATCCACACGATGTGTCAACAAAAGCACTTATAAAACAAATCATAGCAAAATAAAAAAAATTCCAACTTAAGTCAGAATTTTTGTATCTAAAATAACTATTTTTTAAGTTTTACCATTTTTGGAGAAAGTAAAACTAATAATAAGCCAATACCAAACAAGACAAATAAATATTGATCAATAGGCAATCCAGGTGGTGGCGCAGGTCCTCTAACCGGTACCGGTGGACGATTTCCTCCAGCATATGTCAGTACCGGCAATAAAATTAAAAGAGTTGCGAAAAATCCTTTCATAAGGCAATTAATTTTAGGTATAATAAGCAAATATATAACATTTTTACAAACAATAAAAATAATTTGTTCAAAATGTTAAAAGTGGACCCAGCTGGGCTCGAACCAGCGACCCCCTGATTATGAGTCAGGTGCTACTAACCAACTGAGCTATGGGTCCTGCAATCATTTGCGACTGCAAATATAAGATTTTTAAATTATTCACAAAAAATATTTTTTATTTTTTTTAAGCAAGGCACATAAAAAAATACATAAATTTTGTGTATTTTTAAGCCAAAAATAAAACTATGAAAAAGCCTTTAATTGAATGTGTCCCCAATATCAGTGAAGGACGTGATCTGAATAAAATCAATGAAATTGCCCGTCAAGTTGAAACGGTAGAAGGTGTTAAATTATTAGATATTGATCCGGGAAACGCCACAAACAGAACAGTTATTACCTTTGTAGGTGAGCCGGAACAAGTCGTAGAAGCTGCCTACAGATTGATTAAGAAAGCCAAAGAACTCATTGATATGCGACATCATAAAGGTGAACATCCGCGTTTTGGTGCAACAGATGTTTGTCCCTTAGTGCCGATTGCTAATATTTCAATGGAAGAAACGGCTGAATATGCCCGAAAATTAGGTGAAAAAGTCGGAAAAGACTTGCGTATCCCCGTGTATTTTTATGAGAATGCAGCAACTGAAGCTAAACGTCGCAATTTAGCCAATGTTAGAGCAGGAGAATATGAAGCATTGCCTGATAAGTTACAAAATCCCGATTGGAAACCTGATTTTGGTCCTGATATATTTGATGACGAAGTTGCCCAATCAGGTGCTGTAGCTATTTCTGCTCGTGATTTTTTGGTGGCTTATAATGTTAACCTTAATACAACTTCTACACGTCGTGCCAATGCTATTGCTTTTGACATCAGAGAAGCCGGACGTATCAAACGTGAAGGTAATCCTATTACGGGTAAAAAGATTTTGGACGAAAACGGCAAACCGGTGCGTATTCCGGGAAAGTTTAAAGGCGTAAAAGGAATCGGTTGGTTTATAGAAGAATACGGAATTGCTCAAGTATCATACAATATTACCGATATTAAAGCTGCACCGGTACATTTGGTTTTTGATGAAACCGTAAAATCTGCTGACAAACGTGGCATTCGTGTCACCGGTTCGGAAATCATCGGTTTGGTTCCTAAAAAAGTCTTACTAGATGCCGCCGACTATTTTTTAACCAAACAACAACGCTCTTTAGGTATCTCTGAAAGTGAAAAAATATTGATTGCCGTCAAATCGCTGGGTGCCGATGATTTAAAACCTTTTAATCCGAAAGAGAAAATCATTGAATATCTTTTGGAAGAAGACACACAATCAAAACTGATTGATTTAAGTTTGAAAGACTTTGTAGATTTAACAGCTTCGGAAGCCCCGGCGCCCGGTGGTGGTTCTATTGCGGCTTATTCAGCGGCTTTGGGGGTGGCTTTAGGAACTATGGTTGCTAACTTATCTTCACATAAGCGCGGTTGGGATGACAAATGGCAATTTTATTCCGATTGGGCGGTCAAAGGACAAACATTTAAAGAAACTTTGATGTACTTAGTAGATGAGGATACAAATGCTTTTAACAAAATTATGGATGCTTTTAAATTGCCTAAAAAAACAGAAGAAGATAAAAAAGCCAGAGCTGAAGCTATTGAAGCCGCAACCTTGTACGCTACCGAAATCCCTTTAAAAGTAATGCAAACTGCTTATGATTCAATGGAAATCATGGCTGAAATGGCGCAAAACGGTTTACCTGCATCCATTTCAGATGTGGCTGTCGGAGCTATGGCAGCCAGAACCGGTGTATATGGCGCTTATTATAATGTCAAGATCAATGCAAATTCTTTAAAAAATAAAGAAAAAGCTCAAGAATTATTGGATAAGGCAATGCAAATATTACAAGCAGCTCAAGATAAAGAAAAAGAAATATTAGATTTGGTAGATAAAAAAATGAATGTGTAATGATTCAATTTTAGAAGTTCAATCTCATTCTAAATAATGAAAAATATTTTGGTATAAATTTATTGATGAACAGGGCAAACGCACCATATTGTATTATTCAGGAATACCATAAAATATTAATGTAACCAAGTATAATGATTTGTAAATTCCTTAATATCAGCTCTATAGGAGCTGAACTGTTTGTAGCAAGATAAATTAATAATAACAAATAGCTCCGTAGGAGCGACCTGTAATATGCATTATTGATAATTTTATTAGGGCGCCCCGAAGGGGCTTTATTATTGTATTGGATTGTAATGGTATTATGTTCTACAAACAGAACGCCCCTAAGGGGCTAAAAGAAATTTTATTTTTTTATAGTGCGTTTGCCCTGTATTGATGAATTATTATTGTTACCAAAATGAGAAATCCCAATTTCTATGAGATTTCTCGTTCTTGACTTGTTCAAAATGGTAAATCTCCTCCAAACTTTTCAATATAATCTTTCTTAATCAAGTCAATGCTTTTGATAGTTTTTTCAAGCCATTGTCTGTAAATATTTTCTTGTTCTTTCTCAGTTAGTTGCCAATTAATATCAGAAGTACGGAGCGATTCGGTTACACTATGCATAATAATGGCAGCCGCTACGCTAATATTAAAACTCTCAGTAAAACCATACATAGGTATTTTTAAGAATATATCGGCTTGATCCAAGACTTGTTCAGATAAACCATCTTTTTCTACCCCAAAGAAGAAAGCAGCCGGTTGGCTAATATCAAAATCCGGCAAACTGACATCATTGGCATGAGGTGTAGTGGCAACAATTCTGTATCCACTTTGTTTTAGTTGGTCAATAGCATCTTGCGTTTGCTTATATTTATGAATATCCAACCACTTTTCAGCCCCTTTGGCAATGGCGTGAGACAATTTGGGGTCATATTTCTTTTGAACGACATGCAAATCTTGCCAGCCAAATATATCAGCACTACGTACTACAGCACTCACATTATGCATTTGATATAAATCTTCAAGTGTAGCTGTAAAAAATCGTGTACGTTGAGATAAAACTTTCTTAAATATGGCAATACGATTTTCAGTTACAAAACTTTCTAAATATGAGATATATGCATTCATCTGTTTGTTTTAATATGCAAAGATAAGATTATCGGACAATTTTTTTGACTATGAATTTTAACAATTATTTATATTATTTGACACAATAAATCTACCTTAAAAACATTATATTTATACCATCTTAAAATGATAATTCTATGGCAAGAGCATTTTATAATTATACGATTACAATATTAGAAAAAGTAAGTTTTAATCCCGAATTATTTATCAAAGAATTGGATAAATCTTATAAAGCATTGTTGCCATATGAGCAAAAAGAATTGCGAATTTGGTTACGGGAATTTTTATCCCAAAAACCCCGATTAATTGACTATGTAAAAAAATCTCCTGTTTTTATGGAACAGGAGATTAATGAAGCATCATAATTTTTTATAAAAAATTATTTTTTATAAAAATAATCGCTTCTAACAGTATTTCCATTACCATCACTAGTATAAATACTATATTCAAGATAATCTTCTGTTAAAATATTGATGATTAACTCATGGATTTCGGTTTGATTATTTCCGGATGCAGGATATTGAACCAAAATAGAAGTTGTCTCAGGTTTATTCATCCAACTCCAGCTTCCATCGATGACAATAGAACCATTAATAGTTTTAATAAAATTTCTTTCGATATCAAAGCGAACTATTTCATTCGTGTTATAATATCCACCTTGTTCTTTGTTATTGATAAATCTGGTTACACTGACACCATGCCACTTATGAGCAGTTAATAAGTCAATACTGGTTTCTTTGTCTAAAGCTTGATTTTCATCTTTCATAGTACAAGAGAAAATACTCGCTGCTAAAAAAAATAATAAAAGATAATTTTTCATGATTGTATTTTTTAGGTTAACATAATTTAATGACCAAAGTTACAAAAGTTGCTCAAAAAATTACAAAAAAACACATAAACTGCTTAAAAATTTGCATAAATGACATAAATCACTTGACAAACAGCATATTTCATATTATTTAAAAAATATAATTAAATATTTTTCAAACATTACATATATTTATTAAAAAGTTTCTTTTTGCAAAGACAAGAATGCAGTAGAATTTTATGATAAATATCAGTTTTTATTAAAAAATCTTTTTAAAGCCAAACGGACACTACCGTTTTTTAAAAGCAATTGGCGAGCATTTTCATAAGATAAGCCTGTTTCATGCATAATCATTTTTGTCCCACGGTCAACCAATTTAGCATTGGTTAATTGCATATCAACCATTTTGTTGCCTTTTACGCGTCCCAGTTTTATTAAACTACTGGTAGAAATCATATTTAAGACTAATTTTTGTGCCGTACCGGCTTTCATACGGCTACTACCGGTTACAAATTCCGGTCCTACTACAACCGTTATAGGATATTCTGCAGCCTGCTCCAAAGGACTATCCGGATTCATTGTTATACACCCGGTTACGGCACCTATTTCACGAGCTTTTTGAACCGTACTAACAACGTAAGGTGTAGTACCGGATGCGGCAATGCCAATCAAAACATCTCTGTTACTAAAGTTTTTATCTAATAAATCTTGCCAACCTTGTGTAGTACTATCTTCGGCTTCTTCAACCGCTTTTCTAATAGCAATATCACCACCGGCAATCAATCCAACTACCAAATCGTCTTCAACGCCAAATGTTGGCGGACACTCACTAGCATCTAAAATACCCAGTCTGCCACTAGTGCCGGCACCAATATAAAACAACCTGCCACCTTTTTGCAGTTTATCAACTACTTGTTCAACCAAAGCTTCAATCTGCGGAATGGCTTTTTCAACTGCAAACGGTACTTTTTTATCTTCATTGTTAATATTTACGAGTAATTCATTGATACTCATTTGTTCCAAATGATCATACAATGATTCTTTTTCGGTTATTTTTTCAAAATTTTCTGCTTTCATTTTATAAAAATGCTAAAACGGTTATAATATTTTTTTATGGTCCTTTTTGGTCTTTGTTTAAGTATTTTAGGTATTCGCTTATAAAATCCGAAATGCGCTTTAATGACTGCCCAAGTATGTTTGGGTTTTCCTTGCAATAAAAAGACAATACCGGATAAACCGTCTAAAATCAAACGGATAAAAATTACCGGAAGGATAAGAAATTTCGGTAAATTTTTGAGCAACATCATTAAATTATTTCTAAAATTTAAATAGGTTTTAAAAGGGTTTTGCGCTTCCAAACTAGCACCTCCTAAATGATATACCTCGGATTCTGGTATAAATTTTATTTTTTTACCGGTATGTTTGATACGCCAACACAAATCAATTTCTTCTTGATGCGCAAAAAAACTTTCATCAAAACCCTGATGGTTTTCAAAAATATCCTTTCTTATAAAAAAACAGGCACCGGAAGCCCAAAAAATCTCTTTCGATTGGTCATATTGTGCATTATCTTCTTCAACTCTGAACAAAATTCGTCCGTCACAATACGGGTAGCCGAAAAAATCAATAAATCCACCGGCAGCTCCGGCATATTCAAACATTTTTTTATTTTTATAATCTTTAATTTTAGGTTGAATAACTACTGTTTCCGGTTCCTTCTCAAATGTATTTAAAACAGGCAATAACCAGTTTTCAGTTACTTCGATATCCGAATTAACCAGCGCATAAATATCAGCATCTATTTGTAGCAATCCATGATTGTATCCACCAGCATAACCGTAATTTTGGTCTAGTTGTATTAACTTAACATCAGGAAAGTTTTCTTTTAAGAAAACAACAGAATTATCAGTTGAGGCATTATCAATGACATATACGGTTGCTTCTTTTGAAAATTTTACTACAGATGGTAAAAATGTTTTGAGCAAATTTTGCCCGTTCCAATTTAAGATGGCTACTGCTATTTTCATGGGCGATTATCGGGTAATTCTTTAATAAACTTAAATTGATTGGCTTTAAAATCAATTTGACAAATATAGTGTTTCAAACCGTTAGTTAAAAATAAAAACGGGGCTTTGAGCAACCAATTGTATTGATTGGCTTGATCAAAAGTTTTTTGATTAATGACAATGTGCGGCGCTTTACATTCTATTAATATTTCCGGTGTCATACGGTGGTTAAATACAACAATGTCAAAACGTCTTTTGGTTTGATTGATTAGCAGCTCTTTTTCAACGGCAATCAAACTTCTAGGATAATTTTTATCTTTAATTAAATATTGTAATGTATGCTGACGTACCCATTCTTCGGGAGTTAAAATATAATATTTTTTTCGTATCGGGTCAAAAATCAGCCATTTATCATCTCGCTTTTTGAGTTGAAAATTATATTCCGGAAAATTGAGTTTTTGCATATCTAACCCCCTAAAAATTTTTAGTGTAAAGATATAAAAACTATCGGATTAGAAATAATGTTTTCAACTATTCTCATTAACTTTGCATTCAAAACTAAAATATGCAAGCAAGTACAATATTCTATTTGTTTACCGGCTTTTTAATCTTAGATTTTTTTGTAGAAAAATATTTGGATTGGCTCAATGCCAAACATTTTAATGATCCGGTACCAAATGAATTGGCAGACGTATATGATGCAAAAGATTACCAAAAATCACAAGCTTATAAAGCAGTTAATTACCGGTTTGAGATAATTACTTCTACTTTGTCTTTTATTGCTGTTTTGATTTTCTTATTTTTTAACGGCTTTGCTTGGCTCGATCAAAAAGTTAGTGCCATTACGCCTTCCGAATTTTGGCAATCCTTGTTATTTTTTGGTATTTTATTTGTGGTGTCGGTTATTATAAGCTTACCTTTTTCATACTACAAAACCTTTGTGATAGAGGAAGACTTCGATTTTAACAAATCAACCAAAAAGTTGTTTATCATAGATCAAATCAAGTCGTTGTTTATCAATCTATTGATGACCGGATTGTTGTTAAGTGTGTTTATTTGGTTTTACGGGCAGTTCGGCAAAGATTTTTGGTGGTATGCTTGGGTGTTTTTTGCAGCTTTTGTCATCTTTATCAATATGTTTTATACAAGTTTGATTGTACCGTTATTTAATAAGTTGACGCCTTTATCTGATAGTGAATTAAAAGAAAAACTACAAACATTGGCTCAAAAAACGCAGTACCAATTAGACAAAATATTTGTTATTGACGGTAGTAAACGCAGTACCAAAGCCAATGCGTATTTTTCAGGCTTCGGACCTAAAAAGAAAGTCGTTTTATATGACACTTTATTACAAGATTTATCACCTGATGAAATCACGGCAGTTTTAGCACATGAAATAGGTCATTACAAACGCCGGCATATATTGTACAATTTACTTTTATCCATTTTATCCACAGGTATCATTTTGTATTTATTGTCGCTGGTTATCGATAGTCAGGTTTTAGCGCAAGCTTTAGGCGTGTCGCATGCCAAATTTCATATCAATTTGATTGCTTTTGCATTATTGTTTACACCGGTGTCTTTTTTAATCGGGGTGTTAACCAATTGGCTGTCCCGAAAATTTGAATATCAAGCCGATGCTTTTGCCAAACAATACCACAATACCGGCGATTTGATATCGGGTTTAAAAAAACTGAATCGTAAAAGTTTGAGTAATTTAACCCCACATCCTTGGTATGTCACAGCACATTATTCACACCCGACTTTGTTGCAAAGGATAAAAGCATTAAATTTGCCAAAAAAACAATGAGTCCGACCACTAAAAAAATACTATGGCAATCCGCCTTGATTTTTGTAGTTATTTTTATCGTAACTGCCTTGCTGATTATTCCCCCCAAACCGGCACCGCAAAACTATCTTTTAAGCATACTGGCTGTACTTGCCGGTGCGCGTTTATTTGCTAAATATCGGTAAATTACAGATTTATTTTCCGGCAAATTCTGCTTTACGACGTTCGACAAAAGCTGCGGTTCCTTCTTTAAAATCTTCTGTGTCAAAAGCTTGTCCGAATAAATCTTTTTCTACTTCAAATCCTGCTTTTGTGTAGGTCGCATTAATCGCTTTTATGGCAAAAGATTGTGCTTTTGGTGAATTTTTCATTAATTTTTGTGCTTTATTTTTGGCGGCAGTTATCAATTCAGTTTGCGGGACAACTTCGGTTATCAATCCGTAATTTAAAGCTTTATCGGCATTAATCATTTCGGCGGTTAAAATCATCTCCATAGCACGTCCTTTACCTATAATTTGCGCCAAGCGTTGTGTGCCGCCATAGCCGGGAATCACGCCTAAAGACACTTCGGGTAATCCCATTTTGGCATTGTCCGATGCGATACGGATATGTGAAGCTAAAGCCAATTCCAATCCGCCACCCAGGGCAAAACCGTTAATAGCCGCAATAACAGGTGTTTCCAGATTTTCAACAAAATCAAAGAGCAGTTCTTGCCCTTTGGCAGCCAACTCACGACCTTGAACGGGATTGAAATACATAAACTCTTTGATGTCGGCACCGGCAACAAATGCTTTTTCACCACTTCCGGTTACAATAATAACTCTAATAGTCTTATCCTTATTAAAATTATCAAGTGCTTCGTGTAGTTCAGCAATGGTTTCTTTATTTAAAGCATTGAGTTGTTTAGGCCGATTAATCGTAATGATTCCAATAGCACTTTCTGTCTCAGTTGTAATATTTTGGTATGTTCTCATAGCTATAAGTTTTTTATTAACGGTTACAAGTATCTCGTATTTATAAACATTTATAACATCTTATAAAAAAATTATTTTTCAAATTCAATGATAAAAGTTGTTCCCATATCTTTATCTGTATTAAAATAAATTTTACCATTATGATTCTCTACAATTTTTTTAACAATAGATAGTCCCAATCCCATACCACTATTTTTGGTTGTAAATTTCGGTTCAAAAATTCGTGATTGGTGTTGTGGGTCAATGCCGCTACCATTGTCAGTTACCGTAATATAAATTTTGTTATCGGTTTGTCGTACCGAGACCAGAACTTCCGGTTCACGGTCGTCGGGTACGGCTTGCAAGGCGTTTTTAACCAAATTGGCAATAACCCGTTGTATTTGGTTTTTGTCAAAGTTAAACAAAATTTCATCATCACTACTAACAAAACGAACTTGTTCAGGGTCATACAATTTTAAAGCATTTTCAATGGTGGTGACTAAATTATTTTCTTGTAAATTAGCCTGAGGCATCTTGGCAAAATCCGAAAATGCCGAGGCAATTTTACTCATTAAATCTATTTGTTCAATCAACATTTGGGCAAATTCGTCAAACTTTTGCTTGATATTTGGATCGTTTTGGTCAAAAGTCATTTGAAAACTTTGAATACTTAATCGCATAGGGGTTAAAGGATTCTTGATTTCGTGTGCTACTTGTCGCGCCATATTACGCCAAGCTTGTTCACGTTCGGTTTGTGCCAGTTTTTTGGCGCTTTCTTCCAATTTATCAACCATACTGTTATAGGTTTCAATCAGCTGATTGATCTCTTCATTCGGATTTTTAATGATGATTTTTTGATTTTCTTTTGAAAAAGATATTTTTTTCAAAACATTATTAACCGTATTAAGTGACTTGGTAATATAGCGAGACAAAAAGTATGAGATAACAATAGCCAATAAAAACATCAAGAAATAAATAGTACCCAAATTTTTAAGAAACTCTTCTAATTCTTTTTTATAAAAAGTACTATCTGCCAAATACGGTAAATTTAAAATAGCAATAGGTTTATACCGTCTATCATAAATATAACTAAATGACGATTGATATTCTCCATCTTTTCCTTCGTGCTTTATTACATATCGCTTATTAGGACTTTGATCTATTAATTTGATAATTTTTGTAGAAAGATGTTGAATAGAATCATTTTTTTGACTCAAATTCCAAAGTGAACTAACAATCAAATTACCTTTTAAGTCATAAATATTAATAGGCATTTTGTGAATACGTGATAACTCACTGATACTTGACAAGCCACGTGTACTTCCATTAGATTTAAATATATATTTTAATTTGTCTGTTTTAACTTCAAAAGATGTATTCTCTAGTATGCTGTTAATATGTACCTTTACAGCTGTTTCTTTACGCATCAGACGTCTTTTATGATAATCTTCAGCCTCTTCTTTATATTGTAAAACGGTAACAATCAATATCATGATAGAAGCTAAAAATACTAAGCCTATCATTGAAATAAAGATTTTAGATCGTAAAGAAGTCGGAGAATATTTCATTGGATATTATTATTTTAACACTAAACCGAATATAAACTTTTATTATTTTTTTAAATTACCAATTCGTAACAAGTATTTTTTATCAAAATTACGATTTTTTAATAAAGATAACTTTAATAAATAGTTAAAGATTTCAACCAAATTATTAATAAAATACAAAAACAGGTTTTTATTATTTGTACATAAATTACAAAAACTTACAAATATCAGTTTTTTTTATATATTGCGGCAAACTAACAAAAAAAACTAACTATGAGAAAAATTATTTTATTATTCCTTTTCTTAGGATTTACGCTTATCGGTTATGCGCAAAAATTGACCGGAAAAGTTGTTGATAAACACAATGATCCGATTCCGGGCGCAAATGTAATAGTTAAAGAAACTAATCAAGGGACAACTACCGATTTTAATGGAAATTTTTCTATTAACATTAAAGAATTTCCTGTAACTATTGAAGTGTCTTTTGTCGGGTACAAGCCTGAAAAAGTTATATTAAATGGACCCAAAACTTTAAAAATTATATTGAAAGAGAACAATGAATTCTTAGATGATGTCGTAGTAACCGCCTCAAGAGGTAAAGAAAAAATAAAAGAATCACCTGTAAGTATAGAGCGTATGAGTTTAAAAGAAATTCGTCGCAATACCGCTCCGTCTTTTTATGACGGCTTAAGCAATCTTAAAGGTGTTGATATCAATACTAACTCACTTACTTTTCAATCTGTAAACACACGCGGTTTTGCAACTTTTGCCAACAACCGTTTTTTACAACTGATAGATGGTATTGATAATACATCGCCGGCATTAAATTTTCCATTAGGTAATTTGGTTGGAATAAATGAACTTGATGTACAAAGTGTTGAAATACTACCCGGAGCAGCTTCAGCACTTTATGGTGCTAATGCCTTCAACGGTGTTTTAAATATGCGAAGCAAAAATCCGTTTTCATATAAAGGTTTAAGTGCTTATGTAAAATATGGTGTTACCAAACAAGAAGCAGCCGGAACCAATCCATATTCTGATATTGGTGTACGTTATGCTTGGGGAGGAAATTATGCAGCTGCTAAAGTTAACTTTTCATTCTTACAAGGAACAGATTGGTTTGCTGTTGATGAAAGTGATATTGATATGGACCCGTTTAATGCAGCCTTAAAAGGTAGTAGAACTAGCAATCCTTCATATGACGGTATAAATGTCTATGGTGACGAAATTACGACAGTTTTACCCATAAATGTTGCAACCGGTGGATTGCTAAATGATATTAGAGTCTCTCGTACCGGCTATGCCGAAAAAGATTTGACCGGATATGAGGCTAAAAGTTTAAAAGCTGATGCTGCTTTTCACTATCGTCCAAGCGGACAACCCGGTAAACTCGAATTTATCTGGAATTCACGTTTCGGTACAGGAACAACGCTTTATCAAGGTGCCAATAGATATGTGTTAGATGGTATATTAATCCATCAACATAAGTTGGAAATCAAAAATAAAAATTGGTTCATCAGAGCTTATTACACCGGTGAGGATGCCGGCAATTCTTATGATACAAAATTTACCGCATGGAATATAAATAGAAAATGGCGAAGCGATAAAGATTGGTTTACAGATTATGCTCGTATTTACGTTAATGCCCGTTCAAATGGCGCTGATGAAGCAACAGCTCATCAAGTAGCCAGAGATTTTGCTGATAATAGTCCCGTAGATTCATTTGGTAACCCTAAAACCCCCAGATTCCAACCCGGAACAGAAGAATTTAATCAAGCGTTTAATGAAGTTATCAATGACCCTGACTTTAAGACCGGCGGTAAATTTATTGACAATACCAGTCTGCAACATATTGAAGGTAATTATAATTTTAAAGATTTAGTTGATTTTGCCGAAATTCAAGTCGGTGGTTCTTTAAGACGTTATTCTCTGCATTCCGAAGGAACTATTTTTACGGATTATCCCGATTTAAGTCCTATTAATATCGATGAATCAGCTGCTTATGTTCAAGTCAGTAAAAAACTGATGAATAACCGTTTAAAATTAGCTACATCTTTACGTTATGACAAACAAAAGAATTTTGACGGTAATTTTTCACCTCGATTTTCTGCCGTTTATTCTGCAGGAGAAAATAAAGAACACAATTTTAGATTGTCATTTCAAACCGGTTTTAGAAATCCTTCAACACAAGATTTATATATCGGGCTTAATTTAGGTCCCATTACCTTGCTAGGAGCGGCACCTGATAATATGGGGCGTTATTCCGAAACGATAACAAATAATACGAATACCGATGTTACAATTACAGGTGAAGATGCTTATAATAATTCTTATACATTATCATCTGTTTATAAATTTAAAGAAACAGGTAACCCGGGAGATTTGGTTGTAGCTGATGTTTCAAGAATAAAGCCTGAACAAGTAACTACAATCGAATTTGGATATCGTGGTAGTTTGATGAAAAATTTAAGTATTGATTTTGCAACCTACTATAATAAATACAATGACTTTGGCGCCGGTATCAGAGTACTGGCATTATCCAGTGAAGTAGGAACGGTTGATAATATAACTAACGCATTTCCCGCTTTAGCAACCGAATCGTATAAAGCTTTTCAATTATATACTAATGCTAAATCTACCATTACATCTTATGGGGTTGATCTTGGCTTAAATTATAAAGCCGGTAATTATTTAATAGGATTAGTTTATGACTATGCCAAATTTGACTTTACGCCGGCAGAAGGTGAAGAAGACTTCCGCCCCGGCTTCAACACACCTGAACATCGCATTAAAGCTTCTTTGGCAAATGACAATTTGTATAAAGGATTTGGGTTTAAAGTAGATTATAAATACCAAACCGAATTTGAATGGCAATCATCATTTGCCGACGGCTTGGTACCTTCCAGAAGTATTTTAGATGCTCAAATTAATTATAATATCAAAAAATATAAAACCAAAATCAAACTCGGCGGTTCTAATATTTTAGGAACTGAATATTTGCCTGCTCCCGGAACCGGAAAAGTTGGTAGTATTTTCTATATAGGCTTAATTTATGGTAATTAATTTAATTAAGTAAAAAAAATTAACATTCAATAAACAGCTGCCTTTGGCAGCTGTTTATTTGTTTATAATGTTACATAACATTAATAGGATTATCATTTTTTTATAAAAAATTCAGTTCTTTGTATAACATAATACTATTTATTGTATATTTGTAGGTGTAACAAAGTTATAGGTCTATCGTTATTAATATATAAATCAAAAAAAAAAATTATGGAAACATTGACTAAAATTTCACAAAAACCCACATCGGAAGAGACTTCTCATGCGGCAATTATTCACATTAGTGCTTTATCATCGCTAATTGGAATACCTTTTGGTAGTATCGTAGGTCCTTTGATCACATGGATGATTTGGCGTGCTCAGAGTAAATTTGTTGATGAAAACGGAAAAGAAGCTCTGAATTTTAACTTAAGTATTTTATTATATCAAATATTATTAGTAATCATCGGGCTTATTCTTTTCTTATCACCGGTATTGTCAGCCTTAGCAACTGAAAACCCCAATCCGATAAGTATCATATTCTCATTGCCGGGCTTATGGATTTTAATTTCCGGATTAGGATTGTTGTCTTTATTTCGTATAGTTTTAATACTTGTGGCAACCATTAAAGCCGGTAACGGTGATGTATTTCGGTACCCGCTGACTATCAGATTAATTAAATAGTTTTATGAAAATAGAAAACATCAAATCACAAATGCGTAAAGGTGTTTTGGAATATTGTATTTTAAATATTCTAAATCAACAAGAAGCGGCTTACACTTCCGATATATTGCAGGAGCTAAAAGATGCCAAGATGATTGTAGTGGAAGGTACGGTTTACCCTTTGTTGACTAGGCTCAAAAATGCCGGTTATTTGACTTACCGTTGGGAAGAGTCAACCGCCGGACCGCCGCGAAAATATTATTATTTGACCGATAAAGGACACGAATTTTTAGGGCTGATGCACCAATCTTGGGAAGAGTTGGTCAACGCCGTAAATCATATCAATCAAAATACACTCAAAAAATCAAAAAAATGAACAAAACCATTGACATCAGTTTAGCCGGCATATTGTTTCATCTTGAAGACAATGCTTATTACAAACTGAAAAAATATTTAAAATCGGTACGCCGTTCAATTCATCAAACAGATGATATAGATGAAGTAATGAACGAAATAGAAGCTCGTATTGCCGAACTGCTTTTGCAGAAACAACAACATGCGCAGCAAGTCATCGATGAAAAACATATTGATGAAGTGATTGCCGTTTTAGGGCAACCGGAAGATTTTGAAGAAGAAATACAACCGGACGCAGCTTATACGACACAAAATATCAAAAAATCACTTTTTAGAGATATGGATCATTCTATGATCGCAGGTGTCGCAGCCGGATTGGCACATTATATAGGTATGGATATGACGCTGATGCGTTTGATTTTCGTTGTATTATTATTTGTAACACATGGCAGTTTTATTTTATTGTATATCTTATTGTGGCTCATTGTACCCAAAGCTCGAACGGCTTCCGATAAACTCAGAATGAAAGGCGAGTCGGCAAACATAGATAATATTGTAGATCAAGTGGCAACCGACGACACAATAAAAAAAAAGACCAATTTAGGTGAAGCCATTGAAACCACCGGGTCCGAAATTGGAAATGTTTTAGTCAAAATCATTGGTTTTGTGCTCGTATTGGTAACCGGCATTTTAATTGTAGGCTTATTGATTTCCGCTTTGAGTTTTTCGCCTATGTCGGATATGAATTTGGTTATCAAAGATCAGGTTTTACAAAATTTACATATTCCGGTCGGACTCATTAGTACTTTGGTGTTTTTTGTAGTGGCATTTCCGGTTACGCTATTGTTTTTATTAGGATTTAAAATGCTTTTCCCAAATACCAATCCGTTCCAAAGAAATTGGGTAATTATCGGGTTTACCTTGTGGATACTGGCTATTGTTTACATGTCTGTCAAAAGTATTTCTATTATGTCACATAAAAACGAGCGCGCACGGATTGTAACTTTAGACCGGCAATGGCAGTCCGGTAAAGATACTCTTTATTTGGATGTTAAAGCTATTAAAGGTTTATCGAATTATACGACAAGTAACAATATCAAATTTGATTTTTATCCGGCTAAAGATTCGTTGTTTCATCTCAAAATAAAAAAAATAGCAGAAGGCGTAACCTATCGAAATGCTAAAAGAAATGCCTTGGCAATAGAATTTGAAGTACAACAGGATTCATTAGACAACAAATTGATTTTCAGCTCTATGATACGTTATCCAACCGGCAATTTCATCAGTGTTCGCAAAGTACGTGTACGAATTGAAGTGCCTGAAAATAAGTTTGTTAAATTGTCCGAACCG
>JALWLE010000033.1 GCA_026996605.1 Flavobacteriales bacterium | reverse complement strand
CTTTAAGTAATTTCTGATTTGTTCGGGATGGTCCACGCCGGGATATCGATTATAGATATCTTCGACCGTAGCAATGACCGTCGGTATTCCCCGTTGGGTTTTATAATCGGCTAGTTCTTGAAAAGCCGGTTTTAAAGCATTATTGGTAATAATGATATAATCAGGGCGGTCACCGATGTCGTCGGGTTGCCAATGCAAGACTTGTTTGCTACAAACACCAATAACCGTTGCTTGATTATTAGCCGGACGCCGCATTTCTTGTAAGTTTTGCGGATTTACTACCATATCTTTAACAAAGTTTTGGGTTAAACTTTGCATGTTCGCGCTGATATGCCCTGTAGCGGTATAGTTGCCGTTGGTATATTGAATGCTAAAATCCACTTGCCTGTATAGGGCTAATTGCCGGACATCCGGTATATACCGGAAGGGACAAACCGCCACACTGACCACATGTTGATCAAAAATATACTGGTCTCCGATGATTTTGGCATTTTGAGCCGGATAAGGTGTATGGCTGTTATATAGCGCCGGATTGGGCGCTACGGTATCACAAATATGCCCTACAGGACAAGGCGGTTGTACCGGGGCGATATAATAGGTATTATTAAAAGTATATAAATCCGTTGGATTGACTTGTAAGCCGGTAACTTGACTGCCGACAGGTAAGACGAAGTTTTGAATAAAAACCGGTAGTTTGGGGGCGGCTACGCTGTCTAATGCTGTTACCGTTGTATTAGTAGGTGGGGGTAATTACTTGAATATCAACATATTGCAAAACACTGTTAAAAGCGTAGTCTTGGGCTTGGGTTTGCAAACTGCCGGTAACTTGTGCATAGCTACCGAACCACCCGAGCCAAAATAGTAAAACGAGTATTTTTTTCATCATGTTTTATTTTTGAATGAGTAATTTTTGGGTATAAATCTGTCCCTGATTTTGGACTTGTATCAAATAGATACCGTTGGTTAAACGGCTCACGTCTATCGGCTTACCGGTTTGTAAAGCTGTAAAGGGTGTTAGTTCTTTTCCTTGTAAATCTATAATACGATATTTTACCAGATAATGATTTGAATTGTCTTTTAGGTTTATAGAAACTTGGTTTTGAGCCGGGTTAGGTTTGATACTATATATTTCTTTTGATATTTCAGAAATACTACTTCCGGTAAAATAGTTTTGTCCGGTAGGGTTTTTATAGATAATACCAGTTGTATTATCTATATCAAATCCAACTACATATCCAATGTTATTATAAAATGTAATAGCATGTAATTCACTATGATTAAATGTTTCAGCTACTTCTATTTGATTAATATAGCCGGTATTGGGGTCATTATTTAGCGAATATTTAACAATACGCCCCGAATCGTTAGATGCGCTAATCGTGCAAACATATCCTACAATCCAAATCTGGTTCATATCAGTAGCATAAATATCATAAGGACAAGGTACGACTGTATCAAAAGACGGAGATGTGATTGAGATAAAACTATTTCCTCCATCAAGGGTTTTAAGAAATTCAAATTCGTTTAGAAAAACACCTTCTTGGTCACTAAACATATATAATGCATTAAAATCAGATTCAATATTCCCTATTTCATGCCACTGGTTGTTTGCGTTACTTTTTTATAGATTTTACCATGGGCAGTGTCACTTACGGCATAACCCAAAGTATCGTTAATCATTTGTATGTCTTTAATATGATGCCAACCTCCTGTATGTTCAGTCGTCCAAGATAATCCGCCGTCAGTGGTTTTAAGAATTAGTTCATCAAAGCCACCTATATATACGGTATCGGCTGAAACACAACTAATAGCTGTAAAATAATTGTTATTATAACCGGTATTTAAACTTTGCCAAGTTTGTCCGCCATCGGTAGATTTTAATAAAGTACCATGTTCACCGGCAATATAGCCGGTTTGAGCATCGGCAAATTTAACGCGGTTTAAGTGTTCAGTGGTTGGGCTAGTTATGGTGTTCCATTGCGTACCACCATTTGTCGTTCGTAAGATAGTACCGTAATTTCCTACTACCACAACGGCATCTTCGCTAATATAATAGACATCATTGAGATAGTGGGTAGTCCCGGAATTCTGTTCAATCCATTGGGCATTTATAGCGGTTAGCCAGCCCAAGGTCATCCATAGAAAAAAGATTTTTTTCATAAGTCATAAATTTTGAGTTTTAAAAAATTAATAAATATTACCGGAATTGTCCGGTTTTGTCTGCTTTAAATAGTTTTTGTATTTAAAGTTGGGGGCTGCTGCCTTTTGGCAGATTCGGACACTGAGTGTCCCGATACTAATCGGGATGTACCGAAGTGTCCGGTTTTGAAGTTAAGTGTCGGGTTTCATAAACTTGGTTTTAAGGGGTTTATGTTACATATATTAAAATGTTAAAAAAAGCTTAAACAAAACTACTCGTAAAGTTAATAAAAATATTTTAATGTTTTTGTGTGGTTTATTAGTTTTTTTAATGGAAAGTGCCATGCGAAAAAGTGCAAAGTGCGGCAGGCAATATATGGCGGTTGTACCGAGGCGATAAAAGCTGATACTTAACCACCGTAGATAATATGTATTATTGTAAAATTTATGAAAAACAAAAAACGGCACCGAAAATTCGATGCCGTTTTTTTATAATTATAATACCGTATTGGGAAACTCATTATACAAAAATATTCAAGGCCGGAGAAAATTTTTAAACGCAGTTATCATATTGATAATTAGTATTAAAAATTTTTGACAACACAGAAGATTGAAGTAGAATGAGTTTGTTCTTCAAATATCTATTCATCTTCCAAAGAAGCTAAATATTTTTCAGCATCCAAAGCCGCTTTACTACCGCTTCCGGCGGCTGTTACCGCTTGTTGATAGACAGGATCCATCACATCACCTGCGGCAAAAACACCGGGTTTGTTGGTTTTGGTAGTATCACATTCAGTTTTGATGTAACCACGGTCATCTAATTCAATTTGATCTCCTAGGAAACCGGTATTAGGTTGGTGACCGATAGCAATAAATAAACCTTCCATTGGAATGACTTCCTTTTCGCCTGTTTTGTTGTTAACCACACGAACACCTTCAACTACTTTATCACCCAAAACTTCATCTATTTCAGTATTCCATTTGATTTCAATATTTTCAATACGTTTGACGCGGTCTTGCATGGCTTTGGATGCTCGCATTTGATCACGACGCACAAACATATAAACTTTTTTTGCCAAGCCTGCTAAATAACTGGCTTCTTCGGCAGCTACATCTCCTCCACCAACTACACCAACAGTTAAGCCTTTGTAGAAAAAGCCATCACAAGTGGCACAAGCAGATACCCCTCCACCACGTAAACGTTGCTCACTTTCCAAACCGAGATATTTGGCAGAAGCACCGGTAGCAATAATGACTGCATCAGCAGTTACTTCTTTATTATTGTCAATAGTTACCACATGTTTTTCGCCGGGTTTGTCGGCAAATTGAACCGCAGTTGCCATACCAAAACGCACTTCAGTACCGAAACGTTCAGCTTGTTTTTGCATATTTTCCATCAATTTCGGTCCTTGTAAACCGTTGGGGAATCCGGGATAATTTTCAACATCAGTTGTTGTTGTCAACTGTCCGCCCATTTCCATTCCGGTATAAATCACCGGTTTAAATCCGGCTCTTGCCGCATAGATTCCTGCCGTATAACCTGCAGGTCCCGATCCTAAAATCAATACTTGTATGTGTTCTCTTGTATCTGACATAATTTTTTAGTTTTTATTTGCTGCAAAGATACATATTTTTACGGCTTTTATCATCTTTGTATAATCAATACAATTTATTATGGAATAAGCATGATTTATATGTATTAAAATTGAAAAAAGTTTTTTAAATAGTTCGTATTAAGCAAAAAGTGGAAAAAGCTTCATACCAAAAGAATCATAATTTTCTCTGTATAAAAATCCAAATCAAACGACACCTATTATCTAACACTACATATGTCGAATGACCGAAATCATTGTTTCCAAACTAACCTTTTTTTGACTACCGTCTTTCATATTTTTGAGCGTAAAAATATTATTTTCAATTTCTTGGCTTCCGGCAAGTGCTACAAAGGGAATTTGGCGCTTATTAGCATATGTCATTTGTTTTTTCATTTTGGCACTGTCGGGATAGAGTTCGGCTTTGATACCTGATTGTCTCAGTTGTTGAACAGCTTTTAAACTATACAAGGCTTCTTTTTCGCCAAAATTTATAAACAAAATATCAGGTTTAGGAATAGAGACATTTTCAAACAAACCGAGTTCTTCCATCACGAGATAAATTCGGTCCAAACCGAAAGAAATACCGATACCACTCATATTTTTCAATCCGAATATACCGGTCAAATCGTCATATCTGCCGCCTCCACCAATGGAGCCCATTTGCACGTTTTTGGCGCTGACTTCATAAATACTGCCCGTATAATAATTCAAGCCACGAGCCAAAGTTATATCAAATTCAATATCAGCCGATTGTAAACCGGTTTCCGCTATGTTTTTTAAAATAAATTCCAATTCTTCCAAACCTTTTTGACCTGCTTTGGAATTTGCCAATAAGGTTTTAAGTAAATCAATTTTAGCTTGATTATCGCCTTTGAAATTAAAAATAGGACTGATATTATCAATAGACTTTTGCGAGATACCTTTGCTTTCCATTTCTTTGATAACACCCTCCTCTCCTATCTTATCTAGTTTATCCAGAGCGACTACAAAATCGGTAAATTTATCTTTTTCTTCCAATAAATCTGCTAAACCCGACAAAATTTTACGGTTGTTAATTTTAATAGTAACCGGCAATTTCAATGCAGAAAAAACCGCATCATACAGTAATGCAAATTCTACATCTTGCCAAAGCGACCGGCTTCCGACTACATCAGCATCGCATTGATAAAACTCTCTAAAACGGCCTTTTTGCGGACGATCGGCACGCCATACCGGTTGAATTTGATAGCGTTTAAACGGAAAGCTCAATTCGTTTTGATGTTGCACCACATAACGCGCAAAAGGTACGGTTAAATCGTAGCGCAAGGCTTTTTCAGAAATTTTAGGTGTCAATTTTTTGACGTCTTTTTCTGCTAAAACTTGATCATCTACTTTTCGTAAAAAATCACCGGAATTTAATATTTTAAAAATCAAACGGTCACCTTCATCGCCGTATTTTCCCATCAATGTGGAAAGGTTTTCAAACGAAGGTGTTTCTATAGGAGCAAAACCAAACAATTCAAATTGTTGTTTGATATGATTGATGATATAATTTCGCTTAGATATCTGTTCTGCCGAAAAATCTCTGGTACCTTTAGGAATGCCGGTTTTTTGTGCCATAATATTTTGTCTTAAAATCCGTGCAAATATCGTTGTTTTTCTAACAAGTCACAAATATAGTTGTTAGAAATTCATGCATATTATATATTTATCATTTCTAACTTTAGCAAAGTTGTGTGTAATGTTTAATATGAACAATTACATAATATGTAATAATAAATCTTTTCACTATTTATTTAAAACAATTCATAAATACCACAATTACTTTTCATCTGTTTATTTTTTATTTTAACATTATGGTTCCCGACGAATGTCGGGATAACCTTTGATAATTAAAACAATCATTTCCCCCGACAAAAATCGGGACAGGCATTGTGTGTTTAATAATTATTTTTATCATGACAGTTTCATCTATTCTTATTTCTTTTTCCATAAAAAAAGTCCCTTCATTTAAGAAGGAACTTCCAATTTTATATGTGATATCAAAATTAATCAATTTTTACGCGCCAACCATAAGGGTCATCTACACGATTGTATTGAATATCCATAATTCTATTTTTAAAAAAGTCTGCATAACTTTTATCTATTTTAGGCAAATCGGTATAATAATCTTTATATTTTAATCCAACTATAGGCAAAACTGTAGCGGCTGTTCCGGCACCGAAAATTTCTTTTAAATCACCATTTTTAGAAGCTTTAATCACTTCATCAACTTCAATTGGACGTACTTCAATATCGATATCGCTATCTTTCGCCAGTTGAATAATACTTTTACGTGTAACACCCGGTAAAATTCTGGTACTTTCAGGAACTGACGGCGCTGTCAAAAGTGTATCGCCAATACGGAAAAAAATATTCATTGTGCCTGCTTCTTCTAAATATTTATGTTGTGCCGAATCTGTCCAAATGATTTGTTGGAAACCTTCGGCTTTAGCTTTTTCAGTCGGATAAAACTGTGCTGCATAGTTCCCTGCTGCTTTGGCATATCCTACACCTCCATCACAAGCACGACTAAAATTATCTTCGATTTTTACCTTTACATCTCCTGAATAATATTTACCTGCCGGTGAAGTCATTATCATTAAACGGTAAGAATCAGAGGGTGAAGCAGCAACTGCATTTTCAGTCGCAATATATACCGGTCTGATATATAATGACTCACCCGGTCCGGTTGGTATCCAATCTTTATCTAACTTGACTAATTCTTTGATACCGTCAATAAAGTATTCTTTAGGAATAGGTGGCATACCTAAACGTTCGGCAGATTGGTTGATGCGATTAAAATTATCTTCAGGTCTGAATAAAAAAGCATTGCCTTGTGAATCTTTATAAGCTTTCATACCTTCAAAAACAGCTTGTCCATAATGAAAAACCTTTGCTGACGGTTCGTATGTCAAAGCTTGGTATGGCATAATTTTAGGGGGTTGCCATTGACCATCAATAAAATCAGCAACTAACATATGATCGGAAAACACTTTACCGAAAACCAGATTAGAAAAATCCGCTTCAGAAAGTTTCGATTCTTTAATTTTTTCTATAATAAATTTGGTTTTGAGGTCTGCTGTCATAGTTTTGCGGGATTAAGTTCTTACAAATTTACAAAAAATTAATCAAAAAAACTACGAATATTGCAATAAAAATACCTATTTTTGATAAATCAATGTGAATATAGAAATTTTCACATTTTTTATACATTTTTATAAATTCAAGTTAAATATCTTTAATAAAATTCCAAAAATTATTATTTTTTTATGATGCAAATTAAAGTCATAACAACCAAAGACGGCTCCAAAAGTTTGTATTTACCTGAAATGAACGAAACTTATCATTCAAAATTCGGTGCAAAAACCGAATCTGAACATGTTTTTATACAAGCCGGTTATCGATATATTTCAAAATCTGAAATTCGTATTTTGGAAATTGGTTTTGGTACGGGATTAAATGTTTTATTAAGCTTGCTCGAACAAACATTAAATCCTAAAAAAATATATTACGAAACACTTGAAAAATATCAGCTACCGGATGCAATCATAAAAGATATCAATAAATTTGAAGATGAGCAACTATCGACACTTTTCAACCAAATTCACAAAGCGCCTTGGAACAAAAATGTCACTATCAACCAAAATTTTATATTACATAAAAAACATGTTGATTTACAACAATATAAATCGACAACAAAGTTTAATTTGATTTATTTTGATGCTTTTGCTCCCAATAAGCAACCGGAAATGTGGACCTTGGAAATTTTTCAAAAAATGTACGATGCTTTAACTGAAAACGGTGTGTTGGTTACTTATTCTGCCAAGGGTAGTGTGCGTCGTACCATGCAAGCCGCAGGTTTTACTGTGGAGCGCATTCAGGGTCCACCGGGCAAACGAGAAATGTTACGGGCTATCAAAAAATAAATTTTTGTTAAGAATCGCTATTATTCAATTGAAATCAAGTATTTTCGTATCAAGAAAAATTAAATCATTTAAAAATGAAAAAACTTTCCTATATTTTATTGTTTATTTTGACATGGCAAGTCAGTGCCCAACAAAAAGAATTAAGCTTGAAAGATGCCGTTTTGGGCTATTACAAAGGCTTATACCCAAAAACTTTACGTAATTTGCAATGGTTAAAAAGAACCGATAATTATATGTATAATGACGGCAACAAAATTGTGATAAAAAATGCCATAGACCAAAGTTCTAAAACCATAACATTGGCTGATTTGTCCAAGAAGGTTAAAGATTTGAAGTACATGCCTTATATAGAAACTGCTACTGATCAGCATTTGATATTTGATAAAGATCATACAAAAATTTTATATGATTATAATACCGGACAAACCGCTAAAATTGCTTATCCTGAAAAAGCCGAAAATTTAGATTATAATTTTGTCAATAAACATTTGGCTTACACGATAGATAATAATCTGTATTTGGCAAATTTAGATTCGAAACAAATTCCTGTGGCCGTTAATGACAACAAGAATATCGTAAGTGGACAAGCAATAGCAAGAAGTGAATTTGGAATCACTAAAGGCATATTCTGGTCACCGAATGCCGATAAATTGGCATTTTATCAAAAAGATGAAACCAAGGTCGATGATTATCCTTTGGTGGATATTACCGTTACCCCCGCCAAATTGCACAATATCAAATATCCGATGAATGGTCGCGGTAGTGAAGAACCGGCGGTCGGTGTTTACGACTTATCAAGTAAAAAAACAATTTATCTCAAACTTTTTAAAGGTGCCGGTAAGGAACATTATGTAACCAATCTGACTTGGCAACCCAACGGACACAATGAAGAACGATACATTTATTTGGCAGAAGTCAATCGCGATCAAAATCATATGTGGTTTAACCAATATGATGTTCGTACGGGAGATTTCGTCAAAACTTTGTTTGAAGAAACTAACAACAAGTGGGTAGAACCCGAGCATCCGGCATTTTTTATTCCCAATACCAAAAACCAGTTTATTTGGTTAAGTGAACGCGACGGTTTTATGAATTTATACAAATATAATACCGATGGCAAACTATTGAAACAATTAACGCATAACAAATGGGTTACCAATGATATTTTAGGCTTTTCAAAAGACGGTAAGTATGTTTATATTATCGGTACCGGTAAAGACCCGCGTGACCAAAAATTGTTCAAAGTCCATACGCGTACCGGTAAAATGACGAGCTTAACACCCAAAGCGGGGCAACATAATATTATGATGAATGATGCCAAAACTTTATATTTGGATAATTTCTCAAATATTGATACGCCGCGAATTATTTACTTGCAAGATGTTGCTTGCAAATTGAATAAGGTTTTGCTCAAAGCAGAAAATCCGGTTAAAGATTATAATGTAAACCCGAAACCCGAAATGTTTAGTATAACGGGGGAATACGGTGATAAAATCTATGCCCGTTTGTTTAAGCCGATAGACTTTGACCCAAACAAAAAATATCCGGTTTTGGTATATGTTTACGGTGGTCCGCATGCGCAGATGAATACCAATCGTTGGATGGGTGGCGCTCCGCTTTGGATGCCATGGTTGGCATCGCAGGGCTATTTAGTATTTACCGTTGACGGTCACGGTTCTGATAATCGCGGATTTGCTTTTGAAAGTGTCATTCACCGGCATTTAGGTCGGGTTGAGATGAAAGATCAAATTCATGGGGTTGATTACTTAAAATCATTGCCTTATGTAGATGCCAAACGTTTAGCCGTTCACGGTTGGAGTTTTGGCGGGTTTATGACGTCTTCGCTGATGACCACCTATCCCGATGTATTCACCACAGGAGTTGCCGGCGGACCTGTTACCGACTGGAAATGGTACGAAGTTATGTACGGCGAACGTTATATGGACCGCTACCAAGAAAATCCCGAAGGATTTAAAGAAACCAGCGTGTTAAACAAAATTCAAAATCTTAAAGGACATTTATTAACCATTCACGGTTATCAAGATGATGTCGTCGTGCCGCAACACAATATTGCTTTACATCGCGAAGCTATTAAAAAAGGAATTCAAATGGATTTTTATCTCTATCCGACTGCTAAACATAATGTACGTGGTCTAGATAGAGCACATTTAATAGAAAAGATTTTGAATTATATTATGCAATATAATAAGTAAATTGTTTTTGTCATTTTGTCAGGATAGGCAAATATGGCGGGCTTTTTGAGATATTTTTAATAAAAAAAACAAAAATAATCTCAATCATGAAAACACAATTTAACGAATTGAAACAACATAAAGCAGCCAATAACAAAGCTGAATTTGATAAAGTATTACATAAACTTTTACCGCGCCTGCAAAAATATATTGCACATCGTATCAAAGTATATGAAGCCAAAGGATGGTTACCAAAGAATTTCTATCAGCCGGCAGATGTTTTAGCCGATGTGTATTTGAATGCTTATAAAGAATTTGAACGCATCAATAATCCGGATGATTTGAAAATTAGATTATTTTCTTGGGCAGACCAGATTATTGGCGATTATGCAGCCAAAGAAAACAAAATTCCTAAAAAACGAAAAATTCCGGTCGATAAGTTGGTTAAAGAAGAATTAAAATATATGTATGAAGATTTAACCGCCAATGCTGATGGTGAAATCATCTTAATCAATGATTTAAAAGACGAAGATATTGAGTACCAACAAGATGAATTCAGAACAAAAGTATATGTATTTGACTTTGACAGTCAAAATGCATTTGCCCAAAGTTTAGGACTGACGGCAGATGATTTTAGAGATGAAAAATTGCGTAGTATTTTCGGAAGTATTTACAGCCAATTGCCCGAAACTGTTCGTCGTATCTTAGATTTGAATGCTTTGGGTGGTTTAAACTATGGTGAAATAGCTGAAATTATCGGTATAAAGCCTGATGAAGTAGAAAAAATTATTGTGGCAGTTCAAAACAAGATAAAAGAGAATAGATAATAACAAATTGATTGTTCTTAATTATTAGTTTTTATACAGATTTATAAGCTACAAAAAAAAAGACTGTATCATGGCAGTAGATACAGTCTTTTTATATAATTAATAGTATTATTTTATAATTTTTCAAAACGTGCTTGGAAAAAACGTAAGTATTTGGGTTCGTAAATCATTTTTAAACCGCGAGCATTTTTAGCGTTTTCATATACATCTATTACCGACTCTGCAACAACATCCATATGCGCTTGTGTATAAACTCGACGCGGAATTGTCAAACGAACTAATTCCAATTTAGGATAGTTGTGTTTACCGGTTTCTTTGTTACGTCCGGCAGACACCACACCGCGTTCCATAGCCCGTACACCTGAATCGATATATAATTCGGCTGCCAAAGTTTGAGCAGGAAACTCATCTTGTGTCAAATGCGGATAAAAAGCTTTAGCATCTAAAAAAACTCCGTGTGTTCCAATAGGTTTTACTACCGGAATACCTTGTTTTAATAATAAATTCCCCAAATATTGCACCTGTCCTACTCTTGCTTTTTGGTGTTCGTCCATAACAGATTCTTTGATACCTATAGCCATAGCTTCCATATCACGTCCGGCTAAACCACCATATGTATGTAAGCCTTCATACACAACAACCATATTACGAGCTTCTTCAAACACACGCTGGTCGTTAGTTGCTAAAAAGCCACCGATATTTACTAAAGCATCTTTTTTGGCACTCATAGTTGCATGGTCAGTCAGGCTATTAATTTCCTTTACTATTTCAGCAACGGTTTTGTCTTGATAACCGGGTTCTTTTTGTTGAATCATATAAGCATTTTCAGCTACACGAGTCATATCGTGAACAATATCAATACCGTATTTTTGCGTCAATTCTCTGACTGCTTTCAAATTATTAAGTGAAATAGGTTGCCCGCCTGCCATATTTACAGTCGTAGCCATTGCTACATATGGAATTTTGTCGGCACCAACTTTATCAATTAAAGCTTGCAATTTGTTTAAATCAATATCACCTTTAAACGGATATTCACTGTTCGGGTCGTGTGCTTCATCAATAATAACATCTACAAATTTGGCGCCTGCCATTTCTTGATGCAATTTGGTTGTAGTAAAATACATATTGCCGGGTACATAATCACCTTGTTTTATTAAAATTTTGGAAATCATATGCTCTGCAGCCCGACCTTGATGCGTCGGTACCAAATGCTTATAACCGTAAATAGTTTGAACGGTTTCTTCCAAATGATAAAAGTTACGACTACCGGCATAAGCTTCATCGCCGAGCATTAATCCCGCCCATTGACGGTCACTCATTGCCGAAGTACCGCTATCTGTTAACAAATCAATATATACATCTTCGGATCGCAACAAAAATGTATTGTATCCGGCTTCATCAATCGCTTTCTCTCTTTCTTTTTTAGAAAGCATTTTTAATGGTTCTACCATTTTGATTTTATAAGGCTCTGCCCATGATCTTCTTTTCATATTCTTTATTTTTGGTTATATAATAATGATTATTTTTTTCAAATTTAATGGTGATTATCAACACAAACATAATGAGAAATATATCATTTAATAAGTCATTAAGAATTATAATTAATTTCTCTCATCATTCTCCTAACTTTCATTGAAAAACTTAGTCGAAAAAATATTTACTCCTCAACTCTTAAGTATTTCTTCTATAACTTTATACAAACGGTAACTTTATCACTTCTGCCGGCACTTCCTTATTGCGTATTTGAATCATTATCTCACTTCCGGGTTTAGACTTTTCAACCGGCACATAGCCCATTCCTATAGCTTCTTTAAGTGTGGGTGACATCGTTCCACTGGTTACTATACCTATTTTGTTTCCGTTTACATCAACTATATCGTAGCCGTGACGGGCAATACCTTTCCCTTTGAGTTTAAAACCAACTAATTTGCGATTCACCCCCTGCTCTTTTTGTTTTTTTAAGTTCTCGCTATTGATAAATTTTTTGGTAAATTTGGTTATCCATCCCAATCCGGCTTCAATGGGCGAAGTTGTTTCATCAATATCATTACCATATAAACAATAGCCTTTTTCCAATCTCAAAGTATCTCGTGCCCCAAGTCCAACGGGTTTAATACCAAATTCTTTTCCTTGTTCCAACAGAGCATTCCAGATATCTTTGACTTTGTCGTTTTTTACATAAATTTCATAACCTTTTTCTCCTGTATATCCGGTAGCTGATACTAAAACATCTTTATGTCCGGCAATATCAGCTCTAGTCCAAGTATAATATTTTAAATTTTTCAGATCTTTTCTAACGCCGGCAAGTTTTTGCAGCACAGCAGGCGCATTAGGTCCTTGTACAGCCAAAATACTGTATTGGTCTGATAAATCATCAAGTTCAACTGAAAATTTTTTAGCATACTTGTTAATCCAATCCCAATCTTTATCTATGTTAGCCCCATTAACCACTAACATATAACTATCATGGTCTATTTGATATACCAATAAATCGTCAACAATACCATTTTGCTCGTTAGGAAAGCAAGAATATTGTATTTTCCCCGGTAAGAGTTTGGAAATATCATTGCTCGTAATATATTGTAAAAAATTAAGAGCATCTTTTCCCTTCACAAAAAAATTACCCATATGAGAAACGTCAAATACGCCAACTTTTGTACGGACTACCTCATGTTCTGCATTTACACCTTCGTATTGAATAGGCATTTCAAATCCTGCAAAAGGCAGCATTTTGGCACCGAGTGCTTTATGTATTTTATTAAGTGGAGTTGTTTTCATGCTCTTATTTTTAAATGCCGCTAAAATAAGAAAATGATTGTGAAAATTGGGTGATTTTGGTGTTTTTTTAATTAATCTAATTTTTTCAAAATTCTTATAAACAAATTTTGTTTAAGTAAAATTTCTATAAAGTATTTTTATGTCGTCCAGAACATTTATCACAAACATGTTTTTCTCCCTTTAACAAATGTTTATAAACTTGCCAAACTGCCCAAAGTACTGCTATGTAAATAATTATATTAGTCATTAATGGTTATTTGTTAATACTGTTTATTTGGTTATTTGAGAAATTGGTGAAATGAAGATTTGTTATGCTTCATAAAATGTTGATTTCTTGAATGTTGATTTCGTATTTCATACCCTATTTCTGCTCTTAATTCATCCGCACTTTCCACTAGTCATTTTACCACTTTCCACTAAAAACTTTCCACTTTTAACTCAATATTTGATACGCTAAAAACGCCGTTATATAGGCTAATCCGGTCATATAGAAAAACACGATAACAGACCATTTCCATGTTTTGGTTTCATTTTTTAAAGTAGCTAAAGTACTGAAACACTGCATGGCAAAAACATAAAATAACAATAGCGAAATCCCTACTGCAAAACTAAAAGTTTTTTCTCCTGTAATCAGGTTTCTTTCAGTTGCCATACGTTCCCGTAGCAGTTGGTCGTCATCGGTATTGCCGACACTGTATATGGTGGAGAGCGTACTTACAAATACTTCGCGTGCTGCAAATGAGGTTAAGAGTGCAATTCCTATTTTCCAATCATAACCTAATGGTTTTATAGCCGGTTCGATACTCTTTCCCATGATACCCAGATAAGAATGTTCCAACTTGTATGCAGCTTGTTCTGATGAAGAAAGTTGAAATGGTTTATCAAAAGAAGGTTTATCAAAACCGGCAGGTCCGTGTGTAGCCAAAAACCAAAGAATAATGGAAAAAGCCACAATAATTCTTCCTGCACCGAAGACAAAAGCTTTAACATGATCCCAAACCGTTATCAAGACATTTTTAGCAATTGGGGCTTTATATTCGGGCATTTCCAAAATAAAATAACGCTTATATTTAGATTTAATCAGTTTGCTCAACACATAAGAAGAGAGTAGTGCCGAAGCAAATCCCAAAAAGTATAAGCCCAATAAAACCAATCCTTGCAGATTGATAAAGCCGGCAATTTCTTTGTTGGGAATAACTAAAGCAATGATAATGGTATAAACCGGTAAACGCGCTGAACAAGTGATAAAGGGTGTTACTAACATTGAAATCAAACGTTCTTTACTGTTTTCAATGGTTCGCGCACTCATAATTGCCGGTACGGCACATGCTGTTCCCGATAAGAGCGGTACAACGGATTTTCCCGATAATCCAAATGGTTGCATCAGGCGGTCCATTAAAAAAACGATACGGCTCATATAGCCCATTTCTTCTAATAGAGCAATAAATAAAAACAATAAAGTAATTTGCGGTACAAAAATCAGTACACCGGATATTCCCGATACAATACCGTCAGTCAATAAATCGGTTAATTGGTTTTCGGGTAAATGTGATTTCAAAAAAATATTGATTTGACTAAAAAACCTATCAATCCAATCCATAGGTACAGATGCCCAAGTAAAAATTGCTTGAAACACCAAAAACATGATGAGCATAAAGATAAGGATTCCCCAAACTTTATGCAGTAAAACGCGATCGATGCGTTCCGTTAAACCGGTTGCTCGACTTTTATCAAGATAGTAAGTATCTTTTAATATCCGGTTAATATCACGATAACGCTTGATGACTTCTTTTTGTAACAGCCGTTTAAGCGTGCTAGGGTCAAAGGGTAAATAATAAATTTTTGGATAATTTTCTTTAATTTCATTATTAAATTTATCCTGCTCGGTATAAAGTAACCACAATTTATAAACCGGTTCATCCGGATAATCGGGCTTGATAAAATCAATATTGGTACCTGTCAGTCCGTAATGTTTAAAATATTTTTGAGAAGACATCTTAAACATTTCCGGAATCATCTCTTTCATTTTATGAATTTTACCTTTTCCTTTATGTTGTCCGTCGGCTTTGCTCTTTTTAGTACTGACTAAAGTAACCGGTATTTGCAATAATTCACGCAATTTGTCAACATCTATTTTGATGCCTTTCTTTTGCATCTCATCACACATATTGATAGCTAACATCACCGGAAACCCTAAATCTTGAATTTCATGCAACAAAATTAAATTGCGTTTCAAATTATTGACATCAGCTACCATCAGAATGCCGTCAATTTTTTCACGGTTAAGCAGCAATTCTTTTAAGACAACTTCTTCATCTTTTGAGGTTGGATGCAAACTATACGTACCGGGCAAGTCAATGAGTTCTATTTCGGTACCATCATCCAAAGTAAATTGCCCGGAAACGCGGTGTACGGTAATCCCCGGATAATTTCCGATTTTTTTATGTAAACCTGTCAGTTTGTTAAACAGAGAAGTTTTTCCCGTATTAGGGTTTCCGACTAAGGCAATTTTAAGCTTTCGTTTCTGTTTCATGTGCTACCGGTTCCACTTCTATTTCGTTTACAATCTCTTTTCCTAAGGCAATTCTGGTATCCCCAATCATAAAATATAAAGGTGTGCCAAAGGGGGCTTTATTGAGCAAAGTCACTTCAACGCCATCTACACAACCCATTTCCATCAATTTAAGCGGCAAAGGCTTTTCTTGACAATTGACAATAATAGCTTTTTGGTTTGGTTTTAAATCTTTCAACTTCATTATTAAGAATCTTTCTAAATAACAAAAGTAAAATATTTTTTTAATAAATGAGACTTTCGTTACAAAAAAATATTACTAACTAATTATCAGATATTCAGCAAATTAAATGTTTTCTTATAGAAAAAGAATAATTTTTAACCAAACTAGATACTACAAATTTCATCAAATTGTTAATATATATCTCATAAAACTTGCATATGATCAGAAATATAAAAAAATCAATAAATGCTAATTTAGACTTATTAAAATTACATATTTTTCAATAATACCAAATATTTGAATTTTATTACTATTAAAATACGCTTTTTGATAAAAAAAACTTATTTTTGTTACGAGAATAAATTAACTTAAAATACAAAGCATATGGCATTTGATATTGATATGATTAAAAAGGTCTATGAGACCATTCCCCAACGGGTTGAAAAAGCAAGGAAAGTCTTGGGACGTCCGATGACTTATTCCGAAAAAATCTTATACTCACATTTATGGCAAGGTGAGCCGGACAAAGTTTACAAACGTGCCGTTGATTACGTAGATTTTAAAGTGGATCGGGTAGCGATGCAAGATGCAACAGCACAAATGGCATTATTGCAATTTATGCAAGCCGGTAAAGACAAAGTGGCAGTGCCTTCTACGGTACATCTTGACCACTTAATTCAAGCTTATATGGGTGTGAGTAAGGATTTGCAAGAAGCCATTAATAAAAATAACGAAGTTTATAACTTTTTGGAATCCGTTTCAAAAAAATACGGTATCGGTTTTTGGAAACCCGGCGCCGGCATTATTCACCAAGTAGTTTTAGAGAATTATGCATTTCCCGGCGGTTTGATGATTGGAACCGACTCGCATACCGTTAATGCAGGTGGTTTAGGTATGGTTGCCGTAGGTGTTGGCGGTGCTGATGCCGTTGATGTTATGGCAGGTATGCCTTGGGAATTAAAATTTCCGAAATTAATCGGGGTCAAACTTACCGGAAAATTAAGCGGTTGGGCTGCCCCTAAAGATATTATTTTGAAAGTTGCCGGACTGTTGACGGTTAAAGGTGGTACCGGTGCTATCATTGAATATTTTGGTGAAGGTGCCGAAAGCTTGTCGGCTACCGGTAAAGGAACCATTTGTAATATGGGTGCCGAAGTTGGCGCTACCAATTCCAACTTTGCTTACGATGCTGCCATGGAACGTTATTTAAGAGCTACCGGACGTGACGATGTTGCCGATGCTGCTAACCAAATCAAAGAGTATTTACGTTCTGATGCCGAAGTTTATGCCAATCCGGAAAAATATTACGACCAAGTTATCGAAATTAATTTGAGTGAATTAGAACCCTATTTAAACGGTCCTTTCACACCCGATAGAGATACACCGGTTAAAGATATGGGCAAAGTAGCCCGTGAAAATGATTGGCCGCTCAAAGTAGAATGGGGTTTAATCGGGTCTTGTACCAATTCTTCTTACGAAGATTTATCCCGTGCAGCATCCGTTGCCCGTCAAGCTTTGGAAAAAGGCATCAAGCCTAAAGCCCAAATAGGTATCAATCCGGGGTCCGAGCAAGTACGATACACTGCTGAAAGAGACGGTATATTGGAAGTATTTGAAAAACTCGGTGCTAAAATCTTTACCAATGCCTGTGGTCCTTGTATCGGACAATGGCGTCGTGATGATATTGAAGGTAATCCGAAAAATACAATTGTACACTCATTTAACCGAAACTTTGCCAAACGTGCCGACGGTAATCCTAATACCCATGCTTTTGTAGCCTCGCCCGAAATGGTTATGGCTGCTGCTATTTCAGGTCGCTTGGATTTTAATCCCGAAACCGATACGATTGACGGCATCAAATTGGAAGACCCGACCGGTTGGGAATTACCGCCACAAGGATTTGAAGTGGATGATCCGGGCTATATTGCACCGGTTGAAGACGGTTCTAGTGTTGAAATCATTGTTGATCCCAATTCCGAACGTTTACAATTATTGACCCCATTCCCTGCTTGGAACGGTGATAATATTTACAATGCACCTTTATTGATTAAAGTTGTCGGTAAATGTACAACCGACCATATATCTATGGCAGGACCTTGGTTAAAATATCGTGGACATTTGGATAATATTTCCAACAATATGCTCATTGGTGGCGTCAATGCCTTTAACGGTAAAGTCGGTGAAACTAAAAATCCGATTACCGGAAAATATGAACCGGTGCCTAAAGTAGCTCGTGATATTAAAGAAGCCAAAATGTTGAGTGTGATTGTCGGTGACCATAATTACGGTGAAGGGTCTTCAAGAGAACATGCCGCTATGGAACCGCGTCATTTGGGTGTGATTGCCGTCATTGTTAAATCTTTTGCGCGTATCCACGAAACTAATTTAAAAAAACAAGGTATGTTGGGATTGACCTTTGCCAACGAAGCCGATTATGACAAGATACAAGAAGATGACCGCTTTAATTTTATCGATTTAAATGAATTTGCCCCCGGTAAACCATTGACTATCGAAATAGAACATGTCGATAAATCGACAGATATAATTAAAGTGAATCATACATACAATGCCCAACAAATTGAATGGTTTAAAGCCGGTAGCGCTTTAAATTATATCAAAGCGCAGAGTGAAAAAGCTTCTTTATAATATATTTAGAAATTTTAAGATTAAACAAAAAGGCTGCGCATTTAAGACAGCCTTTTTGTTTATATTGATTACATATTTTTCAACTCCTGTACCACTTTGGTCAAGGCGGCTTTGGCATCACCGAAAAGCATGGAAGTTTTCGGATTGTAAAACAATTCATTTTCAATACCGGCATAGCCCGGTTTCATACTACGTTTATTGACAATAATATTTTTGGCATTTTCAACATCCAAAATAGGCATTCCGTAAATGGGGCTGCTCGGGTCGTTGTGTGCCGCCGGATTGACAACATCGTTAGCACCAACCACTAAAACGACATCGGTATTGGCAAATTCGTTATTGATATCATCCATATCGACCAGCTTGTCATAATCGACATTGGCTTCCGCCAGCAAAACATTCATATGTCCGGGCATACGTCCGGCAACGGGGTGAATGGCATATTTGACATCGATACCTTTTTTGGTCAATAATTCTTCCAATTCATGTAGGACGTGTTGGGCTTGCGCTACCGCCAATCCATAGCCGGGGACGATAATGACTTTGTTGGCATAATTGAGCAAAATAGCCGCATCACTAGGTCCGGCTTCTTTGATATTACCTTGAATCTTGCTACCGCTACCGGCTGCTGCGCTACCTTCACCAAAGGCGCCGAATATAACAGCAGACAACGAACGGTTCATGGCTTTGGTCATAGCAACAGTCAGAATAGTTCCGGCAGATCCGACCAAAATACCACCGGTCAGCATCGCCATATTGTCATAAAGAAATCCGCCAAATGCTGCTGCTAATCCGGTAAAAGAGTTCAATAACGAAATCACTACCGGCATATCGGCACCGCCAATCGGTAAGACGAATAAAACCCCATAAAGTAAGGCTAAACCGAATAAAACATAAATATAAACCGGATTAGCGACTTGTGTCGCAATAATATAGCCGGCAACTGCAATAATGACTAAAGACAATAACGTGTTAAGAATGTTGTATTTCGGTAAACGGACAGGCTTACGCAATTTACCGCTTAATTTGCCCCAAGCAATCATACTGCCGGAAAACGAGATACTACCGATAACCAAACCGGCTATTATCATAAACATTTTAGACGTATGACCGACGTTGTGTGAAAATTCCATTAAGCCGATTAAAGCGGCTGTAGCACCCCCCATACCGTTAAAGAAAGAGACTAATTCGGGCATTTTGGTCATTTCAACTTTTACGGCAATACCCCAACCGATAACCGTCCCGATTAAAATAGCTGCAAAGATTAAAATATAAACAAACCCGGGAACTTCAATATGAGCTGTTTTTGGATAGATAAATATCGTGCCGAGTATAGCCAACAACATACCGAATGCGGCATACAGATTGCCTTTTCTTGCCGTTTTAGGGCTACCAAGCATTTTCAGTCCGATAATAAAACCGACTGATGCTATTAAATATATGATATTGAGTAAAGCTGTTTCCATTATTTCTTCGTTTTAAACATGTCCAACATTCTATCCGTAACGACAAAACCGCCTACCACGTTAAGCGTACCCAAAACAACGGCAACAAAACCGATAGCCAAGCCTAATTTGTTAGTGGGGTCCATATGAAGCATCACTAGAATAGCACCGATAATCACAACGCCATGAATCGCATTTGCCCCTGACATCAGTGGCGTATGAAGTACAGCCGGCACATGTCCGATAATTTCGACACCGACAAAAATCATCAAGATGACAATATATATCATCTGAATATTTTGTTGAAAAAAGTTGAGTAATTCTGTCATATTTTTAAAATTTAAGTTAGTGTAATCAATGTTACTTATAAGCAATAAAAATACAACAAAATCAGATTAGTTTCAAATTTTTTTCTAAAAGTTTTTTGGATATATGTCAATTTAAGCTATTGACATAAAATCTCAAATATAATAATGCCGGTTCTATAAATTATTAAGAATCCTGTAGGGGTACATTATTTAGAGCTTTTGTTTTATAAAAATAGAAAATGAAATAATTTAAAACCACAAAAAAGCATCTTCGAGATGTTCAATTTCTTCGACATATTGATTTTTGATAATAGCAATAATATCAAAGCGAATTTCTACATCCAAATTGTTCATTTTGACATAATAATTGGCAGCATTTTTTAAGAGATTGATTTTCTTTTTACTGACAAACATTTCGGGCTTACCGTAATAATCACTCGTACGGGTTTTGACTTCAATAACGGCTAGAATATCATCTTTAAGTGCTAAAATATCAATTTCGGCATGACTGTATTGCCAATTGGTTTCCAATATCTGATAACCTTTATTTTCCAGATATTTTCGGGCTATCAATTCGCCTTGTTTGCCTAAATCGTTGTGTTGTGCCATTGTTTTAAACAAGTATTTAAATCCAAAGATAGTGGATTTAATTATGTTTTAAAAAAATCATTAAAAATAAATCCGTAATTTTATCGTTCCTTAAATAAAACTTTTATGCAACGCATCATTTTCGGGATATTTCTATTGTTTTTAATCATTTTTACCGGTTCGTGTCGTAAAAATTTTGATACAAACCCCAGTCATGGTGATTTTCGTATTGAAAAAGATACGGTTTTTCTCGACTCTGTTTTTACGGGTATAGCGTCACATACGTATCGTTTCAAAATTTATAATAACGCTGATAAAGACATTACTTTGGACAGGATTTATCTCGAAAACGGCAACCAATCCTTTTACCGTTTAAATGTGGATGGTGATGCCGGCAAATCTTTTGAAGATGTATTGATACACGCCAAAGACAGTATTTTTGTTTTTGTAGAAGTAACTGCTGACATCAATCAACTGACTGATCCGGTTTATGAAGAAAAACTTTTTGTTGAAGACCAAGCCAAAACCGAAAGCGTATTGTTGACGGCTTTTGTCAAAGATGCGCATTTTTATTATCCACAGCGTTTTCCGGACGGCAGTAAAGATTCTCTCACTGTTTATACCGACCCGCAGACCGGTGCAACCGCTAAAATCGCCGGATTTTTCTTAAACGGCGATACGACTTTTACCGATGACAAACCTATTGTGATTTACGGACATATGGCAGTCCCGCAAGGGCATACTTTGACTATCAATCAAGGGGCGCATTTGTATTTTCATTTCAATTCAGGATTGATTGTTTGGGAAGGCGCTACACTTAAAGTCAATGGTAGTTTAGGACACGAAGTGATTTTTGAAGACGACCGTATGGAACCGGAATTTGAAAACAAAGCAGGCATGTGGAATTTTATTTGGCTGCGAGAGAATTCTATTAACAATGAAATTAATTATGCCATAATCAAAAATGCCGAAGTGGGAGTTGTTGCCTATCCGGCAGGAAATAGCAATCCGGTTTTACGGATTAAAAACACTCAAATTTATAATCAAAGTTTGGTAGGTATCTATGGAATTTCTACAAATATTGAAGGCGAAAATCTGGTTTTAAACAATTTCGGCATGTCCGCACTCAACCTGCAATTAGGTGGCAATTACAGTTTTAAACATTGTACGTTTGCCAATTTCAGCGGGGGTATTCGCAATGAAAAATCCGGTGCGGTTTATGTCAGTAATTATCTCAAAACACCCGACCAAATTTTTGTAGCGGACTTGCAAAATTTTGATTTGTCCAATAGTATTGTTTACGGTAATTCGAGTATTGAATTTTATCTGGATAAAGATGCTGCGGCAGATTTTAATTATCATGTTTATAACAGCTTAATTAAGTTTGATGACCCGCAACATCATTTTAGTGATATACCTGAAGTCGATTTTGCCGATGCGGCACATTATCAAAATATTTTGCTGAATGAAGACCCTGTATTTCAAGATCCGACGGAAAACCAATTATTGATTGGGGACACTTCGCCCTGTATCAATCAAGGGGATGTTACTACGGCTGCGACAGTTCCATTGGATTTGCTAGGGGTTGACCGTACAGCAGCACCGGATTTGGGGGCTTATCAACATATTACTTTTTCAAATAATTAACTTTTTGAGTATTTTAAAAGATTAAATAAATAGATTAATTTTAGGTATGGCATAAATTTTCTTTAGAAAATATAAAGATTTATAAGCCCTGAATAGTCCATTCATTAACAAAAAATGAACAAAAATATAAACATATTGATACCTTTACCTTCGTATGGTTTTGATCCCAGCGAAGCAGCCATTCCATGGAAAATCCTTAGCCAAAATAGTATTAAAATAACTTTTGCAACACCTAACGGGAAACCGGCACAAGGTGATGTGATTATACTGACGGGAAAAGGATTAGGCATATTTAAACCCATCCTAAAAGCCGGAAAAGATGCCGTTGAAGCTTATGGCTTAATGCATCAGTCCAAAGAATTTTTACATCCAATTAATTATGATGAAATAAATTCTGCTGATTTTGACGGAATTTTTTTACCCGGTGGACATGACAAAGGTGTTAAGGAATATTTGGAAAGCAAAATTTTGCAAAATGTGATACCCGATTTTTTTAGAGATAACAAAAAAATTGGCGCCGTATGTCATGGACCTTTATTATTGGCTCGAAGTAAAAATAAACAAACCAATAAGTCGGTGATTTACGATTATAAAACAACCGGTTTATTAAAAACGCAAGAATTATTGGCGTATTACTTAACAAAATTATGGTTAAATGATTATTATCTGACATATCCCGGATTGACGGTTGAAGACGAAATTAAATCGGTTTTAATCAGTCCGGATAATTTTTTGCATGGCAATATACCCTTGTTCAGAGATACCGAGACAAACAGTAAACCTGCCTTTGTTGTTAAAGACAGGAACTATGTTTCGGCAAGATGGCCCGGTGATATTTATACACTTGGTAATGAATTTTTAAAACTTATAAAACAAAGTGACAATTAGCCGATTTTTATCTAATTCCTATTAATATTTTTTAATAATTTTTCAAAACATTTTCTGCTAAATAGACACCGGCATTATAGATTTTTTCAGCTTTCAAAAAGTCTAATGTTCCGGCTAATTTCCGTGGGATATTGATTAATATATCGGGTTGGTATTGGGCTATCATTTGATTGGAATTTTGAGCAATCAATAAATGTAAGGAACGATCTAATATTTCCGTGTATCCCAAACGATCATCATCGGTCTTATTAGAACTTAAAATCTTGTTGATATGTTGACGAATTTTGTGTAATTTTTGGTTGTAATCCGTTTCATCTTTTTGATTGCTATGCATTATTTGTTTTAAAGCATCTGTTACCGGCACATCGGCATTGGCACAAACTGCCACAACCGGAAGTCCGTTATCCGGTAAACGATTTAAGGGAATATTATTGACTAATCCGCCATCCAATAAAATTTGTCCGTCTTTGTAAACCGGTGTAAAAATAGTCGGGATGGCAATACTGGCACGAATCGCTTCAATAAGTTTACCATTGGTAAAATTGACTTCCAAATTTTGATTCAGGTCAGTAGCAACTGCCGTGTAAGGGATTCTTAAATTTTCTATTTCTTTGATTGTCAGCATTTGTTCAATACGATGCATGATTTTTTCGCCCTTAATT
>JALWLE010000032.1 GCA_026996605.1 Flavobacteriales bacterium | reverse complement strand
GGAAAAGGGCTTTTCGAATGCGGAAATTGACCAAATTATCATCGATATTAATAAAGAATTGGAACAAAATAAAAACCAAAATAATGAGCAAAACAATCAACATACAAGACGTATTGAAACGTCTCGGCTTAAAAGAGATTAACGAAGGTGTCACCACCGGAACAGAGTGGTTTGACACAGAAGGTAAAATTAATAAATCGTATTCGCCGGTGGACGGCTCGCTGATTGCCAGCGTTAAAACCGCTACGCTTGACGACTATGAAAAAGTGATGCAAAAGGCTCAAAAAGCTTTTGAAGAGTGGCGTATGACACCGGCGCCCGTGCGTGCCGAAGTAGTGCGTCAAATAGGTAATGCTTTGCGTGAGGCTAAAGAAGATTTGGGTGCCTTGGTAACTTACGAAATGGGTAAAATCTATGTAGAAGGTTTGGGTGAAGTGCAAGAAATGATTGACATCTGCGATTTTGCAGTCGGACAAGCCCGTACGATGAATGGGTTTAATTTGCAATCGGAACGCCCTATGCACCGCTTGATGGAACAATACCAACCACTTGGTATTGTGGGGATTATCTCGTCTTTTAACTTTCCTGTTGCCGTGTGGATGTGGAATACCGCTTTGGCTATTACCGCCGGTGATGTGGTGGTTTGGAAACCTTCGTCTAAAACGCCTTTGACGGCTATTGCTTCGCATAAAATTATTGAAAAAGTGTTGCGTGATAATAACGTTCCCGAAGGGGTATTCAATTTGATTATCGGTCGTTCGTCCGTAATGGGTGATAATTTCTTAGACGACAAACGCGTCCGCTTGATGTCGATGACCGGTTCTACGGCTGTCGGTAAGCGTGTTGGTGAGCGTGTCGGTAAACGTTTGGGTAAAACCATATTGGAATTAGGCGGTAACAATGCGGTTATCGTAACGCCGAAAGCCAACTTGAATATGGCATTGATGTCAACCGTTTTCGGTACCGTAGGTACAGCCGGACAACGTTGTACTTCAACCAGACGTATCATTTTGCACGAAGATATTTATGAGGACTTTAAAAACAAAATGGTTAACGCCTACAAGAAAATCAAAGAGAAAATCGGTAATCCGTTAGATCCGGAAGTATTGGTTGGTCCTTTGCACGATATTCATGCGGTTAACCAGTTTAAATATGCCATAGAACAAGTGCAAAAAGAAGGTGGTAAAATGATTTTCGGTGGTGAAATTTTGGAAGGTCCCGGCTTTGAAACCGGTACTTATGTAGTGCCTGCCATTGCCGAAGCGGAAAATCATTATGACATCGTTCAAGAAGAAACTTTTGCACCGATTGTGTATTTGATAAAATATAGCGGCGATGTTGAAAACGCCATTGCTATCAACAATGATGTACCGCAAGGTTTATCATCGGCTATCTTTACACAAGATATGCAAGAGGCTGAAAAATTCTATTCGGCTATGGGCTCCGATTGTGGTATTGCCAATGTCAATGCCGGAACATCCGGTGCTGAAATAGGCGGAGCCTTTGGTGGTGAAAAAGATACCGGTGGTGGTCGTGAGTCGGGTTCTGATGCTTGGAAAGCATATATGCGCCGACAAACCACTACGGTAAATTTTAGTTCTGATTTGCCTTTGGCACAAGGGATTAAATTTGATTTGGATTAATTGGTATTAATCAAAATAAACTCAACGATAAAAGCCGGCTGTTTTTGCCGGCTTTTAGCATTCCGTTTAAAAAAATGAAAGTATCAAATGAAATCATATCCATGCTTTTATTTTTCATATCTTAGCAGTCTATTTTTAAATGTTATTAAAAAATAATTTGTTTTTACTTTAAACCTTTATGCAATATCTTATGAAACGAATTTTGGTATTATTTTTTATTTTAGTCATACATTTGAACTCTTACAGTCAGATTAAATTTCGCTACGGACTGACTGCCGGTCTAAACATTTCTACGGCTATTCTACCTGATTTAAAACTCAATACTAACCTTAACAGCATCTTAAATGGTGACGATGTCGTTCAAGGACAAGCCCAATTAGCTGACTATGTTGCCATGTATAAATTTGGCGTATTCATTAAGTTAGATGGTGGGGTTGCATCTTTTAAACTAAATTTAAATTATGACAAAACCAATATTCATAAAGACCTGAATGCTGCCGTTTTTACTATCAACGCTTTGGATATTAATTTAGGCTATATCGATTTAGAATTAACCGGACATCTCAATATTTTTAAACATTTTTACATCTCAGCCGGCTATATTCCGGCTTTGTTGATAGAACATCAAGGCAATTTGAATATCAACGATTTTGATGAACGCTTACTTGGCGGATTCGGTTTTCGTTTTAGCAACGGAATCACGCTTGACTTTGATGCTATTGTCGGTTTATCGGAAATTATTGACGGGTCTTATATTCACAATGTTATGATTCCTATAACTATAAATATTCCATTGAACTAACTATGCAAGATGCCATAGATATTTTAAAAAAATATATCCCTGAAACCGCTGTTGATGATGTGGTCAAAATATTGTTTGCCCATAAAGAATTACACTTAAAAATTACCAAATCACGAAGCAGTAAACTGGGAGATTATCGCAAATTATCGTCGCGAAAACATCAAATCAGCGTGAATTATAACCTGAACAAATATCAATTTTTGATTACGCTACTCCATGAGATTGCCCATTTTTTAACCTACAAACATTACGGAGTCAAAGTCAAACCGCATGGAGCGGAATGGAAACAAATTTTTGGAAATTTATTGCAAAAGTTTATTCGTCCCGACATTTTTCCGGAAGATGTTATTCCCGAATTAAAAACATATGCATCAAATCCAAAAGCCAGTACTGCCGGAGACGGAGATTTGTATTTAAAACTATCACGCTACAATAAAAAAACTGATGATAAATCCAAATATGTTTTTGAATTGCAACCCGGACAAATTTTTGCCTTACCCAACGGGGTGGTTTATCAATTACAAGAAAAACTCCGAACACGATACAAATGTTTGCGTTTATCCAATAAAAAAGTCTATTTAATTCACCAAAATGCCGAAGTTTACCCGATAACCCCAGATGATTTATGAAAACAATTCTCAGTTGGAGCAGCGGTAAAGATGCCGCCTATACCCTACACCAACTCATTAAAAACGGACAAAAGCCCGATTTGTTATTGACAACAGTAAATAAAGATTTTAACCGTGTTTCTATGCATGGCTTACATATTGATTTGTTAAAAAAACAAGCCGAAGTTCTAGGTATTCCTTTGCATCAAATTCCGCTAGCCAAAGATGTAGATATGGCAACTTACAACCAAATTATGCAAGAACATTTGGAATATTTAAAACAACAAGGTTTTGGTAAAGTGTATTTCGGCGATATCTTTTTAGAAGACCTTAAAGATTATCGTATAAAACAAATGCAAAATATAGAGATGCAAACAGGTTTTCCAATATGGGGACACACTACCAAAAAATTGGCAAGCAAAATTATTCAATCCGGTATAAAAGCGGTAGTAGTCAGCACTAACGCCAAAGTTTTAGACGAGAGTTTCGTCGGTAGAATTTATAATGAAAGTTTTTTAAATGATTTGCCGGAAGGCGTCGATTGGTGTGGCGAAAACGGTGAGTTTCATACCTTTGTTTATGATAGCCCCGATTTTAAGCAGCCAATAGCATTCAAATTAGGTGAAAAAACTTTTAAAACTTATAAGCCGTGTAGCAAAAAAGACCAAAACCATTATAACGAAAATGTCAAAAGTACCAACTGGGATACCGGTTTTTGGTATATTGATATCTTGATGTTATAATTTTTAATAATTTTACACGTTCAAATAAAAAACAGTTTTATTATGATTATTAAAAAAATCGTTATTTTAATTCTACTTGCAGGCTTCTTTTTTTTATCGAGTTGTTCTCCTAAATCCAGCCAACCTTGTCCGCATGTTTATAAAACACAAACTATATCGCAAAATCTTTGTTAACGAAGATAGCTTCATACTATCTTATTTTGTTTAAATATCCGGTTTCTTTCAGAAAAATATGTCCGTAGTCATCATAGATCACCAAGATTCTTTTACTTGTAATATCGTTGAATTGTTGCGTAAAGCCGGCACCAATCCGGTGGTAATTGACATTGGAGATATTAAGCAGTCTGATTTAAATAATTTTGACCGGATTATTTTATCGCCCGGTCCCGGAGTACCGGGAGACTATCTAAAAACCAAAAAACTATTGATTACTTGCCAATTTCATAAAAAAATTTTGGGCATTTGTTTAGGACACCAAATTATAGCTGAGTTTTTTGGGGCTAAAACAATTAATTTGAATCATGTTGTTCACGGACAAAATAAACGCATCATAACCGTACAAAACAGCAAATTATTTCAAAATATTCCGACAAGCTTCAATGTTGGTTTGTATCATTCGTGGATAGTATCACGGGAAAATTTTCCGGAAGATTTGAGCATAACCGCTCAAACCCAACAAGGAAACATCATGGCTATTGCGCACCGGAAATTGCCTATATTTGGTGTTCAATTTCACCCTGAATCCTATATTTCGGAATACGGATTAGAAATTATCAAAAATTTTTTAGATGCTTAAAGTTCCACAAACTTTTATCAATAGTTTTAATCAATATGTTTCAAAAAAACAAGCATTTGTGTTTTTGATAGATTTTGAAGGCGAAAAACCTTTTATTTTTAAACCGGATGAAGCTTATAAAAAGGGCCTTTTGTTTCAAACTAAATATTTTAAAAATTATCAAAAATCCGGTATGCAAAAATGTAATGCTCAACCTGTTGCTTATCCTATTGATTTCAAAGTATTTAACAAAGTTTTTAAATCCGTTCAAAAACATTTACAAAACGGCGATACCTATTTACTTAATCTAACATTTAAAACCCCCGTAGAAATTCATTGTCATTTAGAAGATATTTTCTATCAAGCCAATGCACCTTATAAAGTATATCTAAAAAATAAATTTGTTTGCTTTTCGCCTGAAACTTTTATCCAAACCAAAGCCAACCATGTTTACACATACCCGATGAAAGGCACTATTGATGCTACTCTACCCAATGCACTTGAAAAATTATTATCTGATAAAAAAGAAAAATATGAACATAACACCATAGTCGATTTGCTTCGAAATGATTTATCATGTGTCGCTACGCAAATTCATGTCGATAAATTCCGTTATCCTGACCGTATCCATACTCCATCGGGTGATTTATACCAAATAAGCTCACAAATAGGTGGTATATTACCGGATGATTGGAAAAACCATGCTGCTGAAACCTTTTTAAAAATGTTGCCTGCGGGTTCTATAAGTGGTGCGCCCAAACTTAAAACTTTGGAAATAATTCAAAACCTTGAAAACGAAAAAAGAGATTATTACACCGGTATTTTCGGATATTTTGACGGACAAAACTTTGATTCTGCTGTATTAATCCGCTATATTGAACAAGTTGACGGACAATATTTTTACCGGAGCGGTGGCGGTATCACGGCATTAAGTTATGCAAAAGATGAATATAACGAATTAATACAAAAAATATATGTTCCCACTGATTGAAAGCATTAAAATATTTGACGGCAAACCGCAACACTTATCATACCACCAACACCGGTTTGAAGCTTCTTATTACAAAGTATATAAAACCTTGACAAACATAAAGTTATCAGACGTCATTCAAGTTCCTGAAACCTATCAAAAAGGCTTGGTTAAATTGCGTTTTTTATACAATCAAACCGATTGTTTTTGTCAATATGATTTTTATACGCCTAAGCAAATCAAAACCTTAAAACTAATCTATAATGATGATATTCAATATGATTTAAAATGGGTTAATCGATCACAATTAGAAACGTTAAAGCAACAAAAAGGCACTGCTGACGATATATTAATTGTTAAAAATCAACGAATTACGGACACTTCCTTTACCAATATTATATTTTTTGATGGTAAACGCTGGTTAACTCCCAAATATCCTTTACTACATGGCACTGCCAGAGCCAGATTACTCAATGAAAAAATCATAGAAGCAGAAGATATTTTTATCGAAGATCTAAAACTTTTTACACATTACAAATTAATTAATGCCATGAGAGGAATTGATAATCCTAAACAACCGATAAGTAATATCCGGTTTTAATGAATTAAATTTTATCGCTTCAATGTAAAATGACCGGTATAAATTTTTCCGTCTTTTCCTTCAACCTTATACCAATAATCATCAGCTGGTAAAGGCTGGTTTTTAGATGTGCCATCCCATGTTTCAGAATTTGCTCGAATAATCGCTAGTAATACACCGTAACGATTATAAATATAAATCCTATCACTACTACTTAATAATTTATTGTGAAAAATACCCCAAGTATCATTAAAACCATCCCCGTTTGGCGTAAAAAACTGCGAGGTTATTAATTTATAAGTAATGGTAACATTAAAACTACTTTCATCAAAACAATCACCATTATTAGCATAAATATAAATAGTTTGTGATTCGTCAATAATATCTCCCGGATATAATTGTGTTCCTTGTCCCATAGATTCCGTATAGTATTCACCTGTATTAAGTACCGGTAAAACATATTCATTAACAGTAGAAACATCATTCAATACATCAACCGTTGGAGTGATATTTACCGTAACCGTAAAACTGCTTTCATTCGAACAAGAACCGTTCGCTGCGTAAATATAAATCGTTTGTGTGCTTGTAATATCATCACCCGCATTGAGTTGCGTACCGGTGCCGCCCGAACCGGTGTAATAAGTTCCGTTGGTTAAGCTTGGTAAGGTATAAACATCACAAAC
>JALWLE010000031.1 GCA_026996605.1 Flavobacteriales bacterium | reverse complement strand
CGCAATTTGGCAAAATGTCCTTCCATACCAAACATATTAGCGCCACGAAAAGTAGAGCCACTCAAATCGGCATAATTAACATGTACATGAAACAAACGTGCTTGGTCAAAATTACAGTTAGTTAAATCAGCCCCATCAAACAAAGTCCAACGAATATCCGCTGCTCTGAAATCGCTACCTTCAAAATGTGTGTTATCACACTTGGCAGAACGAAATGATGCCCCGCGAAAATCACCACCTTTGATACTTTCTTCATTCCAATAGATTTTATCCAAATTTTCACGTCTGAAGTCATCACTATCACGCGGTACTGTTTTAATGCCCTTTAAACGTTGTATGCCGGTATTTTGATCGATAATAGAGTCTAGTTGATTCGGTTCTAAAAAGTTTATTAATTCGGGGATATTGGTCGTATCGGATTCTACGCCTGCTCCCACTTGTCCATTTTGCCCGCCACCACAAGACAACAAGGTCATGATTGTAAAGCCGGTGATGATAAATATTTGTTGTTTCATTTTTGTTGTTTATTTGGTTAATTGATGTCCGATGACGGATGACGGGTGTCCGATGTTATTAATTCTCCATTTCCAATTCTCCATTTCCAATTCTCAATTTTCAATTCAATATTTTAACCATAAAAGAACATAAAAGTTCCATGCTCAGACCTACCAGGTTATCAAAACCTTGCAGGTCTTTCCTCGCACTTTCTACTTAGACGTAGCATGCTACGTCTCTACACGACATCGTGTTTCTTAAAGTATCTACACCCGAATATCGAAAATAACAATCCGAGAATAAACGGATAAGCCAATGAAAATATAATAAAAGTTGTACGGCTAACTGTATCGAGAATATAATATGACACCGGTCCCATTACGGTTAATTTCGGATCAAATAATATTAAACTGCCTGTTCTAAAAACTTGTAACGGATTTAATAAACTGGCTATAATAACTGCATCGGGATTGATCCGCATTTTGAGCATCATGCCAATGAGTAAAATATCCATAAAAGCTACTAAAAATAACCAAATGACAAAAGCGGAACTCAATGCCATCTCTTGCGACTTGGAAACTGTTGATAAAAACATACTCAATCCGAGAAAGAAAAACACCATCATTGCCAACAGTCCGCTATACAAGACAAACAAGTCCCAAGGTACATCCAGATTAATAATCACCCCCCATAAAGCTGCTCCTGTAAAAGCGATAAATACGGGTACATAAATTACAAAAAAACGGCTTAAAAATTTGCCCCAATAATAACTTCGAAATGAGATAGGCAGGGATAAATAGTATTCTAAAACCCCGTTTTCTTTATCGCCAACTACCGAACGTACCGTTGATATCAAAACATAGATAGGTAATATAACCATACTGACTTGCATAAAAGTAATCATCAGCCGGCTTAATCCGACAAAACCAACCACTTGTGATTCGGTAATTCCGGTGGCAAACATTACAGCAACGAAACTACCCAATAATAAACTGTAAATCCAAAAAGATTTGGAGCGTAAATTTTGCTTGATATCCGATTTTAAGACTTGTATTAAAGTTTTGTTCATCTTCTTTTAAGTTTGTTTTGTTATTTGCCGCCACATTTACCTCCGCCACACTTGCCCGGGGCGCATTTCATACCACTACCTTCCCCATCTTTTCCGCTTACGGACATTTTCTTTTGTTTAAGAAATTCGGCACGTTTGGTTTTGCCCTCATCTATGCGTTGGATAGTGGTTTTAAAATCATATTTAGCTGCATCTGTTTTTTGAGACAAGGCACCATAGCCATACCCCATAGGCGTGCGATCACCAAAACGGTACCAAGCTTTTTCAGCGTCTATCCATTTACCGGTATCGGCATCGCCAATCCAGATTTTATACTGTGTACCTTTCCATTTATTAAAATCACCATCGCGCATATCTTCTGCCAGACAGCCGATGTCATCGTACCAACGGACTTCACCATGTTCGTTGATGGCTTGCAAATTATATTTAGGATCGTCCAAGCCCATTTTACAGACGTAACAGACATCACGGTCAAAATTAATTTTTCTAGGACTGAAATCTACTTCTTTGTTACAACTTGTTAAAGTTGCTAAAAACAATACGGTAATTAAGGCTAGTTTTTTCATGATTATTATTTTTTTATGTTGAGACGCACGTCCGTGCATCTTTACAGGGGTTTATCTACAACAATTTCTCCTAAATCCATTTCTATCAACCGGTTGACCAAATCTTCAATTTCATCAACGCGGTGACTACTTAATATCATCAACGTATCTTCGGGTAATGCTTTTAGATATTTAAACAAAATTTCACGGGCTTCAGGATCTAAATTAGCAGACGGTTCATCCATCAACAATATTTTAGGATTACGCGCCAATGCCAAGGACACCAATAGTTTCTGTTTCATACCGCCGGACAATTTCAAAAAAGGTTTGTTTAAATGTTTTTCAACATCTAATTTTAAATCATTGGCAATTTCGATAAACTTTTGCTTATCGGTTTTGGTGATGATGGCAAAAAATTCCATGATTTCGGCAACCGTCATTTTAAGCGGTGGCGGTAACTGCGGCACAAACCCTACTTCTTGCAGAATCTCTTCTCGCTGCGTTCTCGAATTTTTTTCTAAAACACTCAAAAAACCTTCATAAGTATAAAGTCCTAATATACAGCGAATTAAAGTGGTTTTGCCGGCGCCGTTTTGTCCGATTAAAGCAATACGATCTCCGGCCTTAAACTGTACGCTTAAATCTTTAATGACCTGAACCTTATTAAAAGTTTTAGACAAATGTTTGATGTCGATCAATGTTTCCATACTTATTTTTCCTGCTTATTATCTTTTTGCTCATCCGGCATTTCCAGCGGATGTAATTCTTTTTGTTCTTCTACACTTCCTAAAACATAACTTGGTGCTTTAAACCCGAATGATAAGGCTTCACCGTAGCAAATGTCAATACATAAACCGCATTTGGTACAGTCACCGCCAGTAAAATGCACCTCACGGGTAGCGGCACCTTTTTTAACAAACCACAATTCGTGCGGCACCAAACAGACATCTTGGCAATCGGTACAATAACCGCATTTATCCAAATCGAATTTAACACCAATGGGCGATACATCCCCTATAAAACTGTAAGTGGTACCGATAGGACAAACATAGCGGCACCAAAAACGTTTGACGCCAAAGACTTCAAATAGTAAAATGGCAACTACCCAAATTAAAGCCAATCCGGGTCCGTAAATTAATGAACGGGATAAGATACCTACCGGATTCAAATCTTCAAAGACTAATTCTTTAGTGAGCAAAGCCAATAATAAGAATCCTACCCAAAAGACATATTTAACGGTGATATCATAAGTTTTATCTCTGATTTTTTTCTTTTTAATGAAATATGCTCTTACTTTTTCACCCATTTCGGCAAAGAAGTGGTAAGGACATACCCAAGAACAAAAGGCACGACCACCCAATAACCAGTAGAAGGTCATGATGACAAAAAAACCAATCCAGAAATTTGTTGTCAAAATTCCGATAAATCCTAAACGTGAACCAATAACCAGTTCTTGAGCGGAATTGTACGGATCCATCAAATAAATACCTATCAAACGCGAACCACTTAACGAACCTTCTAAAACAGACAAATCTAAAGCAAATGACGTTATAAATAATATATTGATAAAAATCAAAAATGCCCAACGACGGTTACGCCATTTGTGTTTATTTTCATGCCCATCGTGCCATTCTTTAAAACTAAATCCTAAACGGGCAAAAGGTAATTGTGATCTATCTTTGGCAGGTAGCGGTTTCCTTTTTTTATCTCTGGTAATCCAATCGTATAAAAATGACATAATTTAAAGTTTTAAAAATTAAACATTAAACTGCGGTTTTTTATCCACAGGTTTAACAACAATAGCCACCGGATTGGTCGGACAAACCATTTGGCAAACGCCACAACCGACACAACCATCTTTAATTTTAGGTATGAATTTACCGTCTTCTACTTTGTCAAGTACAATGGCTTCATCTCCTAAAGGACAATAAATCACACATAAGTCACAAATTTCTCTATTGACTTGTGTTTCTTCAATTTTAATTCGTTCACTTTTACCCGGTGGTCTTAACATACCTTTATTACCATGTCCCAAAGTACCTTTATACCCATGACCATGATATGCCAAACATTGATTTGGATTAGGTATTTCGGCTTCACCGATTTTATCGGCACTTTTCATGGCAATAATTTGTACTTCAAAAGGATTGATTCCTTTTGGGAATCTACCATCCGGATATTTTTTATACAAAGGCGCAACAGCTTCGTCACCGGCATGTTTAAATATCTGAAAATCAATGGCTGCTGTAGGACAGGTTTCTGCACATTGAATGGCGTCACACGAAAAATCACAAGCTTGTACATTAGGATCAATAAATGGTGTACCATAAGAAAGTCCGTCATTCCAATCTGCCAATTTAATCGCATGAACAGGACAAATTTGGACACATAGACCACACTTGATACAAGAAAATAAAAAATCTTTTTCGGCTCTTGAGCCGGGTGGTCTCAAAAAGCCTTTCTCTCTTAAACTACTTTTGTCTTTAAAGTAGTAGGCGGCACTTCCTACAACTGCCAACGACACTACTGCCGATGCACTTGCTTTTAAGAATTGCCTTCTGTTGATTTTAGTGTTATTTGGTGCCATTTTATATGGTTATTTGGTTAATCGGTTATTTAATGTCGGATGTCATTTCAAACGCCCGCTGTCATTTCGAACGTAGTGAGAAATCTTATTATCCATTTCAGATTTATAGTTTAGATTTCTCATCGCTCGTGCCTCGCTCTGTCGAAATGACAATCGCAGCTTTTTGCCTTATCCCTTACCCAACTTTCATACTATCCCCACACAGCTTGGCGCACTTTCCACTTTACCGCTTTCTACTACGCACTAGACACCTTCGACTTCTGCATATACACGCTCCAATGCTTCATACAGTTCTATCGGTGTTACATCCGGTTGTTTTTCTAAAACATCTTGCATCACAACGTTATCTTCTACGCCATTCCACTCTTTAACATATTTCCCTTCTTTGTAACCGTGATCTTGCCTAAATTTATTCAAAATATTTTTTCCAATATATAAACGATACAAAATATCTAAATTGACTTGTAATTTATAAGCCATATTAAAAAATGCATCGATGAGCATTAAAATATCGTCGCTTGTAAACAGCGTTTTCATAAAACTTTCAACCCATGCTATTTGCTTATAAATATCCGCTTCAAGCGGTTTGACGTTATTTGTAAATATTTGATAATTAACAACTTTCGTTATATCAAATGCCAGTTGATCAACATCTCCTTTTTTATTTATTTTATAATCACGCAAAGCTTCGGACATCACAAAATGCCAAATGTCAACTATTTCAATTTTGATGTTGTCATAGTCCGGTGTAGCATCAATATTTTTCCAATGTTTCCACGGGTAAGAATCAACCAATTCTGCTGCTTCTAAATAAATACAACGCTTCCAATCAATGCGTTTACCTTTATTGGTATAACCGTATTCCCAGCCTATACCGCCTGTAGCATCGTTGAGTTGCTGTTGCATCTTAAGCATTTGCTTGGTTTTGGTCATCTTACTTTTTTTTAATTTTTGTATCCATCTTTAATTCAAAATGTCGCTTCTTTTTAAATTCTTCCAAACTAAAAATAGGTTTGGGATCTTTCAAAACAAATTGCGGTTTTGAAAAAGGTGCTAATTTTTCTAAATAATCTAAAATAGACAAAATAGGTGCTCCGTAAAAAAACTTGACATTTGGGTTAAACCGCCACAAACGGGCATGATATTCATAGATACGATAAGGAAAATCACCGATATTATCACCGTCTTTATCAAATCCGGCATAATCACCCCAATAGTTATTTATCCATTTATTACGGTTGGCAGTACCGCCACCTTGTATAAAAACCTGCGTTAAATTGTCATGAAACATGTTATCACTAAACAAATTTCCTTCCTGATCTTTTAAAAATTCGATACCGGTGTTACAAAATGCAATTTCATTACCGGATATGGTATTGGTTTTCCAAGGTACGAAAGGCGATACATCAATATATATACCCCTTGCAGAATAAATAAATTTGTTATCGATAATTTGATTGGACGATGTTTCCTTCATGCCCAAACACATACCGGTAACGCCTTGTGAACCTTCAATCAAATTATTATTCATAATGGTTTTTTCGCTATACATCAAGAATATACCCACAGATGATGATGAAAAATGATTATGCGAAATCTGATTATTGTGCGAATACATAAAATGAATACTATAGCGGTTATCAATCCCGCGATTGCCGATAAATTGATTGTCCGATGAATACCAAACCACCATATCACGGACTTGGTGCCAAATGTTTTCTTGTACCAAATTGTGTTTGGAATACCAAAAACGGATTGCGTCTCCTTTTAACCCCTTAGGTTTACGTGATATGGAAGTAATATCATTGTACTTTATCAGTCCTCCTTCTGACCAAAAAACATCTATACCAAATAAAGTTTCTTCAATTTTGTTATTGATAACCATAAAATTCTTTGATTTACTAATTTTTATGGCACAATCAATTCTATCCGGCGAGTCTCCGGATTCTATTAAATGCAAATTTTTAATAGTTACATTATCGGCTTCAATATATAAAACCGATTTAAGATTACGCCCGGAAACAGTAGCTCTACCTTGTCCGTCTATAGTAACGTTTGGTGTTTTAACATAAGCAGGCCCATAATAAAATCCGGGGTCTAAAAGTAAGGTGTCACCGGGGTTCAGTGCATCAATTAACGGTTGCAAATTGCGCATGTTTGTTCTATCTGTTGAACCTGTAACAGCAGTTGCTAAACCGGGGTGATATGATTTATCAACCTGTGCATAACTGAAAGTCAGTAAAAAAAATAATATATAGAAGAAATATTTTGACATTGATTTAGTATCGAAAATAAATAATATGACGAAAATACTATAAAAATTGTATTTCCGCCATATCAAAAATAGATTTAATAAAAGTTTTTGTTATTTGACGGATTTTAGATATTTATTTTTAAAATTAATAGCCAAAAATAGTAAAACCATACCGGCTAATCCTACAAAAAATCCGGTATAAGGATAAGACATGGTTGTAAACTGTGCCACTTTACCTTCACCAAATACGGTAGGCATAAAAGGTTTAATACCGTTAAAGGCACCTCCACCGTGTAAACCTAAATGGTGTCCATACCAATAAAGATAGTAAACATAAATTAACAAGAAATAAATAGGTGCTAATGCCGTTAGAATAGCTGCCCAAGTTAGTTTTTTCTTTTGTACAAAAACAAATGCCAGTCCTAAAAGCCCTAATAAAACAAAAGCAATATGGGCATTACGCATAATACTATCAAGCGTTTTTAAAGCACCGGGAATTTTATCATCAGGTATGCTATCACCGGCGTAAACAGGATATCTGACATGGTTACCCAGTTCGTCAACATCATTAACTCCTTGTACTATGGGATACATACCGATAAAGTGATTGATTTTATTCATTTCTATCAAACAGTCTGCTCCGGCATCCATTGCTAGTTCTTCGCGTTCGCGCACGCCTTTACAACCGTTATAAACCCCATCGTACTTAAATTCAATACGAATACCTTTGGGGTACATGGCTTTGGGATATTGTATGCTTTCCAACGCTACCCACCATATAGGTAGGAAATAGGTTGCTATGATTAAGCCGGTTCCCAAAAGACCGAAAACCATATATAATAATTTAAATTTTTTTGCCTTGTCATTCATAATAGTCAGTTTTAAATTTTAAACAAATTTATAATGATTTTAAATAAGAGTCAAATTTTTTTTAAGTTATTTTTTAACAAATTGGGCTGTCAGTCTGACAGCCCAATTCATTATATTACAAACAATTAAATGCTTATTTTGACATCTCTTTAACGATTTGTTCCGATTTAGCTTTCATATACTCAATCAACTTGTCAACATCTTTAGGATCAACATGTTGATTAGGCATAGCCAATTTGAACTGTTGACGTAAAGCTTCAATATCCGGATCTTTGTATTTAGATTCAGGATCTAATATCCATTCTCTTAACCATTTGTCATCACGACGCTTGTGAATCATTAACAAGTCGGGACCGTTAAACGGCTCTCCAAATTTATGACAAGCGTTACAACCATAGTTCAAGAATTCAATTTCACCCGGCAACATATTTTTCAACTCAATAGCTGAAGGCTTAAAGGCTTGTACCTTGTTATCCCAATTGATACGTTTAGTATAAGCTAATACACGTTTGTTCTCAGCATCTTGGTCAAATGTTACGGTTAAGTGTCCAACTAACTGACGTTTAGCAGGACTGTTTTGTGCATCAACAACTATAGGATAAACACCGGCTTTTTCAGCATTAAATTTGATAGTAGCAGTTTCACCCGGAGCATAAGGATACATTTTGTCATAAGAGATTATCTCATATACATAATGATCCATAGGTGTTTGTCCAAGGTTAGTTAAGTGCAATACTACATCTTGTCCTTGTTTAACATTGATATCAGCAGGGGTTACTTTACCATCTTTAATAGTACCGAATACTTCAACAGTATTACCTTTTGTTTCAACTTTTTCAGCACCGGCTTCTGTAGCATATGCTGATTTTTCCATTGTTACAATATTTGTTCCTACAGGATAAACTTCCATATTGTTAGCCTCATAAACCGTACGGTCAATCATGGCTGTATAGTGTGGCTCACCCATAGGTAACGGCATATCATAAATTAACTTAGGATGCTCAGCGGCAATATCAATCAACTGGTGGTTCTGCGGATGCAAAGGACCCACAGGATTGAAACGGTCAATAGATAATTTATTCAAAGCAACCAAGTATTTTCCTTTCGGGTGTTTAGTATCACCGTGATAAGACACCAAGTGACCGATATTGTAATGTGACGGTACAAAATCTAAAACTTTTAAGTTTTTGTAGTCCCACTTGGTAACACGCGAATCAACATAAATTGAAGTATAAACTACGCCGTCTCTACTATCATATTGGTTGTGAAGAGGTCCTAAACCAACCTCCAATGAACCGTGTAAAGCATCTTCTAATTTGATAATAGGAATGCCATAATCATCTTTACCTTCAAATTTTTTGTTTTTGATGGCATTCATAATTTTATCAAAGCTATAAACCCACGCATGAGAATCTAACTTACCGGCAACGATAATGTATTCTCCACTAGGGTTCACATCAACACCATGGGGTGATTTAGGTTCAGGAATTAAGTATAACAAACCGTATTTGATAGACTCCGGAATGGTAATTACACGCATTCCATTTACTATTTTCTTACCTATTTTTCCGGCTTTAATTAACTCTTCGGCTTTTTTCCAATTGGTTACGTGTAAATAATCTACGTCTCTTGAAGAACAACCGGCTTCAAACGGCGGACGACCTTGCATGATACCTCCGAAATAAACTTCTGAACAGAAAGAGTTAGTGAAACCCCAACCATAAGATTTGGCTTTTCCGGCATCTGATAAATCTTGAGTATATGGCGGAAATTCAAAAGTAAACGACTCTTTTTCAATCACTTTACCTTTATCATTATCAAATTTCCAATAGGTCAAACCACCTCTCCAATATTTTTTATAGTTTTCTTCGGTAAGCGGATAATACTTTCTATCAAACGGAGCCGGATACTGAGCTGCCTCCATAAAATACTCAGAATTAGGTGTAAAGAAACAACCACCATGGTCAGAACGGAAAATAGGGTTTTGTACTACTTGCTTAACTGACCAGTCTCTTAAATCAACCACATATACTCTAGGGTTAGCTTTATCATTGATAGCAAGCCATTTACCATTATAATCACCATCAGTTTCAGAGAATCCCGGATGGTGTGTATCTCCCCATAGAATTTCAGTTCCGTCAATAAAACCTTTTTTCAATAAGTCAAAGGTTTCTTCGGAATAACCGTAACCTGCATAAGGTTGACGGGTATTGATAGGGACATATTTTACCAAACGCATAGAAGGTACAACATATGCAGGTAAGTTACCTTCTTGTCCTCCTGAATTAGCAGTTATTGCTTCATCTTTTACATTATCCGGTGTATATGTTTTAACAGCAGCTAAAACATCATCTTCGTTTAAACCTCTTCGTTTAACAATGTCTTGGAAAGACTCTTTTCCTCTCGGCGCACCTATATCACCGGTGGCACCGCCTTTTTTACCTTTTTCGCCGTTACCGCCACAACTGATGGCAAACAAAGCAACAAGCATTAAGGACATGGCTGCACTAAAGATACGCAACCAAGATTTATTTTTTATATTTTTCATAATCCAATTCAATTTAGATTTTTTATACATTATATATTATTTATCTTGAGCTAATTTTTCATCTAACAATTTCTTAGCTCTTAAACCGACATCAGCGGTTTTAACTTGATACTGCCAATATTGTTCAGCCCACAAGAATGCATCTTTCCATTTGCCTTCTTTGGCATATTTTTTATATTTTTCTTCAGCAGGTTTAGCTTTATTTAATTGGTCAAAAGCATCATCAACCAAAGCTTTTACGTAAGGGTATTTTTCGAAGTGATTTTTCTTTAAGTAATCAACTACACCACCAATAATATCACCGGTTTCTTTGATAACTTTAAGTTTAGCTTCATAGTTTTTCTTGTATTCAGCCAATTGTTCCTTAGTTAATTTTTCACTAATTGAACCAACCGGTCCTCCTTTATATCCTTTAGGTCTAACCAATAAGATACCTTCCATTTCCAAGTGTAAGGCGGAACAGAACTCTGTACAATAGTAAGGGAATACACCGGGTTTATCAGCCACAAAAGTTAATGAAGCTGTTTTACCGGGTTCGAAAGAACCATGTCTTCCGTAAGTATCAACGGTAAATCCGTGAGTTTCGTCCTCTGCTCTTTCTAAGTTGGTTAAATGGAAAGTAACGATATCACCTTCGTTTACCTCAACAATTTCCGGAGTAATATGTGAACGAATCAACGTACCGAATACGTGTACACGGTTTCCTTGACGTTCTATTTTTTCTTGTCCGGCAACAGCACGGAAAGGAGAAGGTTCTCCGGTACGTGAGTTAGTTCCGGTAGCATAACGAATAATCGGTTTGATTGTGGTTCTTAAAATAGCAACATTACCATATACGTTAGCTTGAGGTAAAGTCATGGTATATGTTTCAACCATTTGGTCATCAGCAGAAATATCAATTAAATGTTGCACACTTGGACGAACCGGACCTGTTTTAGGTAAGTTAGGTAAATAAGCTTCTTTATCAACAGCAATCAAATAGTTAGAGTGCGGTTCTGAAGAAAGTCCTTGCGGTGTCATTAAATAAGAAGGTTTATAAGTTAAGGCCACTTCATCCATTTTTTTACCGTCAACATAATTGAAACGGACAACTTTTTTATCATCGTGAGCCGATGCATAAGCCACATTTTTTCTATAATCAAAAGTAACATCTACTACACCTTTACCGATAGCAGTTGATTTATGCATTACAGCATCTGCTTTAACATCTTTTCCTAAATTAGATTTAATTTTTGCAACATCTAATGTTAAAACATTATCGGTAGCAACCACTACATATTTTCCGTCTGGTGAAACTTTTACTGTACTGGCACCGGCGGGTAACTCAATCATACTTAAAGCACCGGCTTTTTTTACTTCATCTAACGAAACAAACTGAGAAAAAGTTGTCGGAATTTTTTTCAAACCGGAAACTTTTTTATAATCTAATACATAAACATAAGCTTTACCATCATTGAAAGCCAAACCGAACATTAAACCGTCAGAATCGGCTTTTCCAACATCATTATAATCTAATGTATAAGCTGGCATTTCTACGGTAAATGATTCTTCTTTTAAGATACGACCTTTGTGTTCTCCTTCCTTTTCAATACGGTGAACTTTCCAAAAAGTGATACCGTTTTTAGCTTTTGCCAAATCAGTTATTTTACTATCCCAAGGCATGGGAAATTGTCCGGATTGAATTACATATTCAGTATTAGGAGTGACCACTGCTTGCGGAAACACACTTTTTAAAATAGTGTTAGATAAAACCTGCTTGGTTTCAAAGTCATCTAAACCTAAAAGTGCAATACGTGCATTAGCGCCATCAGAGAAGAAAGCGTATTTTCCATCATATTTTCCGTTAGTTTCGGAAAATGCCGGGAAACGCATATCTCCATAAGTAGGAATACGGTTGTCAGGATTTGATTTTTTCAACAAAAGTGAACTTTCATCGTCAAATCCGAAACCTTGCCAAGGTTCAGGTGTAAAAACACCTACATATTTGTAGATACGCATACTGGGGATACCATATACAATCATAGTTCCCGAGTTACCGGTACCTACAATACCAAAGTACTCATCACGTCCTCCGCGAGGCATGAAGGTTTTTACAGCAGCAATCTTGTCTTTGTCAGACAGACCCCGCGCTTTCATTACAGCGTCCACTGTTTCTTGGGCTGCTAGTGTTGATATTCCCATTAAGAATATCAAAACTACAAGAACAGATTGGGTCAACCAATTTGATTTTCTCATAATACTACTTGTTATTTTAGCTTTTAATTCAGCTGTAAATATAATGATTTTCATTTAAATACAAAGTATTAAATGTCATTTTTCTAAAAAAATGTTAATGTAATTTTAATTACAAAACATGTTTATTCTAAATTGTTTATATAAAACACCGATAAGTCCTTTATTTATAGGCTGTTTTAATACGATCGAACAATAGCTCTATCAAATCTGTTTGTGAAGGACGCGGTGCGTTTGCCGTAGAAATTCTACCTTCAGGGTTAATCAAAATAGACTTTGGGACCTGATTCACTTGGTATAAATCTTTAAAGATACGGTCATCACCGGCATATAATCTCAAACCTTTGGGATTATAATGCTTAATATAGTTTAACCAATCCGTTTTAAAATCATTTACATTAATCCCCACAAAAGTGATTTTAGCATCTTTATATTTTTCTTTTAACTTTTCCAAATAAGGCATCTCCGCCATACAAGGTTTACACCAAGTTGCCCAAATATCAATATACACATAATTACCTTTTAAATCCGATAGTTTTACTTTATTTCCTTTATCGTCAATTAACTCATAGTCCGGCGCCGGTTGACCGGGATTTAACCTGTTTACTTCCTTATACATAGACTGTATCTTTTTTTGATGCAAACTATCTGTAGAAAAAGTTTTAAATTGAACATAAAACCGGCTCATGTCATTTGATTGCTTCATATTTTGCAAGGCATAAGAGTACAATAAGCGTTCTTTAATAACCGGATTTTTAACCTTTTTATTAACTACATTTAAAAAAGTTACAAATACATCGGAATGATCTTTTTCAGATTGTTGATTTGCTATTTTTTGATAAAAATTTTCAAGATAATAATGATAAGAAGGGATAATAATCAAATTTTCATCATCCATGTCCAACTGCTTTCTAAAAGCATAATAATCTTTTGAAACATGGAAAGTAGAATCTTGTAACGCAAATTGGCGATATGCCTCATAGGTCTCTAAGCGGTTAGCCCATTCATATTTAATTCGATTTTGTTCTAAATATTTAAAATGCTTATCTAATTGATGTTTATGATCATAATCATCAAGCAACTGCATTCTGATGTTCCTAATCGAATCGATAGTTTTTTTAAATAATTTTTCATCTAAAAAAGCTAAATGCTGAATGGCGTTAATCTTACTCATATTTCTATTTAACAAAAAATAATCACGCAAATAGGTGTTTTCATTAGATAAATCACCTTTGTATGTAACTGTTCTGATAAAATCTTTAGTATCCAAGTCAACATTAATATGCGAACCGGGTTTAACATAAAAACCAACACCATTACGCTTATCGGAAAACATGAAATAACTTTCGGTAATATCCTGTAAGGTATCAGTTAAATAACCTTCATCATCCAAAAACAGTTCTTTATAAATACCATAACTTTTAAGTCTTAAATATGCTTGGTTTTGATCTTTAATATGAATACTAAAGACTGCATCACCCTTGTTAAAAGATGTTTTTTTATATGATTCATCATTTTGTTTACAAGTAACAAAAAGTAATAGACTCAATAAAAATAGAAATATGTTTTTCATAATAAAAAAATTTGGTTCGAAAATAGTTAAAAATATCGAAGAAAAACTGACAAACAAAAGAAAATATCAAATCTACTTTAGTTTATAATTAATATAAATAATTCACTATATGATATTTATCATTTTCCAAATAAACAGATAACTTATTTTTAATAAAATTTTTTTGGGAAAATATCGAAGAATATTTTTTTTGTAATAAATGTTACATTTATCATATTTTGTAATCTAGAGCTTAATTATTTTTGAAAAACTAATTTACTATTAATCAACATAAAATCAAATGCTATGAGAAAAATTCTAATTTTAAGTTTTGTGTTGTTGGCTATGGTAGCAAATGCACAAAAAAAAGCTGACAAGCTAAAATTGTATGGTGATGTCCGGTTTAGAACCGAATTAGACAGAGATTCCAAGAAAAGTAATGGCGATATGCGTGCTGACCGCGATCGATTTAGATTCAGATTCCGTTTTGGGTTCAAATATACCTTAAATGAAAACGTTGAGTTTGGTGGACGTATCCGTTCCGGAAATCCGGATAATGCACAATCACCACATGTTACCTTAGGGGATGAGTTCAACAGTAAAGAGCTGTCAATTGATAAAGCATATATTAAATATACAAACAACGGCTTTTATATTTGGGGGGGTAAAAATTCCATGAATATGTGGGAACCGGATGAAATGCTTTGGGACGGCGATGTAAATCCTGAAGGTATCGGTTTAGGAAACCGGTTTAAATTAGGCGACAATGCCAAATTACAATTAAACGGTGGTTATTTCATTCTTAAAAACAATACCATAACTGAAGGTGATGTAAGTAAACAAACTTTTGGCAAACATAATAATGCCGCTTTTGTTCAAGCAAAATTCTGCACCAAATTAGGTGATAACAAATTGATTATTGCACCGGGTATGTTACAGACCTATATACATGGAATGACATGGGATTATCAAATCTTTTCCGGTTTTGTACAATTTAAAACCAAAACAGGACTCAATATACATATTGATTTCTTTAAAAACTTAGCAGATTTGACAGATCAAGTAGATCCTAATTATGAGGATCAAACTACCGGTTTTGCCGGCACAATCGGCTATAGTTTTTCAAAAAAATTATCGGCTAAAGTCAGTTATGCACAAATTCAAAAATATGCCGTTATCGACATGTTTGCTCAGGACGACTGGGTACGTTGGGGAAATGATGTTATGACCCGATCCAGTAACTTTGGCGGCTTTGGTTTAGCATTAAAATACAAACTTGCCAAAAACTTTAACACCCAATTAAAATTTTGGAATGTTGAAGGTTTAGTGAAACCAACCGGAGCTAGTGATTTGGAAACCGGAACACGTATCCGTTGGGACTTTAATATTAAATTTTAATCATTAATTAATAATACAACTATGGAAAAAAGGTTTATAAAACCGATTTTAGCCAGTTCTGTACTACTTATAATTTTTGCCTTTTTGACTTTTACATCTTGTAAAGATCAACAAAGCAATAAAAAAGAAGTAGCTAAAGAATACGCTAAGGTTGAAACCAAAAAACAAGAAACCAATTTCAAGCATCCTGATAAAAAGGCTGCACAAAAAGAAATTGATGCTAAGTACAAAACAACAACTCAAGAAAAAGCTGACAAAATGGGTTGTTTGAGTTGCCATGAAGGAATTGACGATTTTAGAGATCCGAAAACTCCTATGATGCAAATGATCTACGGTATTGGCAAACAACACGGTGACCCTAAAGGTTGTGTAGTTTGTCACGGCGGTAATCCTAAAGCTACTACTTATGAAGCTGCTCACAAGGGGATTCCCGAAACCATGAAAAAAGTTGATGGACCGAAAGATTTCTATCCGGATCCCGGCTCTCTTTGGATTGCCGACAAAACCTGTGGACAAAGTGCCGCTTGTCATAAAGATCATGTTTACAATATGTCAAGAGCTTTAATGAGTACCGAAGCCGGTAAAATTCAAGGAAACTTGCACACATGGGGAGTCAAAGAAGTGCAATATTACAATGTGCCTTGGGGAAATTATGATGTAAAAGATCCGGATGGTAAAACGCCTAGATTCGGTTCTAAAAAGTACAAAGAATACATGGCACAAATCATGAAAGAACATCCCAAACAATTCCCTGACGAATTAAAACAAATACCGCTTCCATCGGTTGATGAAATTGAAAAAGATCCGCACTTAGCCGGTTTTACATACCAACGTCAAGAATGTCAACGTTGTCACGTAAACGTACGAGGACGTGAAAAACGTGGTGACTATCGCGGTATGGGATGTACATCATGTCATGTTATTTACGGTAATGAAGGTTACTATGAAGGTAACGACCCTACAATTAACAAAGGAGAACAAGGACATATGTTGCGTCATAGAATGCTGGGTACCCGTAAATCAAAATACAAACACAATGGCATGGAACTTTCCGGTATTCCGGTTGAAACTTGTAATTCATGTCACAACCGTGGCAAACGTATCGGGGTAACTTATCAAGGATTAATGGAATTCCCTTACGGAACACCTTTTACTGATGAAGGCTCCATACAACCCAAATTACATACCAAAAAATACTTGTTTATCTCCGATGACTTACACCACCAAATAGATCAAAGTAGAGACGGTAATCCGAAAGGCGGTATGCTTTGTCAAGACTGTCATACCTCAATTGATATGCACGGCGATGGTAACATATTCGGAACAACATTGGCTCAGGTAGAAATTGAATGTCAAGACTGTCACGGCACAACAGACAAATTCCCTTGGGAATTGCCTATCGGTTATTCTGAAGAATTCAATAAAAAATTACCTGATACACCACGTGGTTTAGCACAAGATGCTGAACAAGTAACTGCTCAATTTGCCACATTGTACGATAAAAAAGACGGTTATCTGCTATCAACACGTGGTAATGCTTTAGGTAATGTGGTTAAAGACGGTAATAAAGTAATTGTTCACTCAGCAACCGGATTAGACTTTGAAGTCCCGGTGTTAAAACAAATCAAAAAAGACGGTACTTGGAAATCACCCGATGCTGAAGTGGCAATGGATAAAGTCAAAAAACACAATGAAAATTTAGAATGTTATACTTGTCACGCGTCTTGGGTGCCGCAATGTTACGGTTGTCACGTTCAGGTTGATTACAGTAAAGGTAAAAACGGAAAACCTAAAATGAATATTGACTGGATTGCCTCGGGTTCTGAACACGATTCACACGGGCAAACAGCCGAGTCACGTCTCGGTGTACCCGGAATAAAAAGCCCGGGTAAAGTACGCGAAGGACGTTCATACCTACGCTGGGAAGACCCTATCTTAGGTGTTAACGGTGAAGGACGTATCACACCATTGATGCCGGGCTGTCAAATAGTATATTCTGTTATCGATAGAAATGGTAAACGTGTGGCAGACAATGTTATCGGCTATGCCGATGATGAAGCTCAAGCCGCTAACCAATCCATGAAACCCTTACTAATTGATATGGCACCGGTACAACCACACTCTGCTCAACGTAAAGCTCGTAGCTGTGAAAGCTGCCATAACAATCCTAAAACAATGGGGTACGGTATAAGCGGTGGCGTATTCCAAACAAAATATCCCAAAGATATTGTTGAAGACTTGATTGATCAAAGAACCGGTAAAGTCATTCCTAAAAATTATAAAATCCAAATTGAAAAGATACCTAATCTGAAATGGGATTGGTCAACTATAGTTGATCCGAAAACAGGAAATCAAACCCAAGTAGTAGGTTCACACTGGCCATTATCCAGAGCATTGAACAAAAAAGAAAGAGAAGGTATGGACAGAACCGGATTATGTATGGGATGTCACCGCGAAATGAGTAACGATGAACTTTGGAAAAAAGTTTCAAGCTCAGGAATACTTAATTTCGAAGAACATATTGAAAAAATGAACAAAATGTTACATGCTTATGCCAAAGAGCAAAAATAAGCAGTGAGTAGATGACAATAACAAAAGGAGTTTGACTGCAAACTCCTTTTGTTTATTTAGTTGTAATATCAACAAAAAATAATCATAAACAGGAAATTTTGTTTACTTCAATAAAAAAATGCAAATTTGTAACCAACTCAATTCAAAACAATCAAAAAACATGAAACGAATAGTAAGCATTGTATTATCATTAGGAATCAGCTTAGCGCTTATTCATTGTAACAACGATAAAACCAAAAAAGACACCTATAAAAAGGTAGAAAAAACAAACCAAAAAACAGTCTTAAAAAAAGATATACCCCCTGAACAAAGAAGAAAACTGGAAGAACTAGTTCAACTCCTCGAAGACCATCCTAAAAGTGCCAAACTATATGCAGAGCGTGCGCAACTTTACGTGGATTTAAAAGAAATAACCCAAGCGCTTCACGATATAAGTATGGCAGTAGATTTAGACCCTAACAACGCTGATTACCGTACCAATCGCGCACAACTACTTCGGCAGTTTAAAAAGAATACAGAAGCCCTTAAAGAACTTAACAAAGCACTTGAAATAAACCCTAAACATTTAGGCGCTTTATTTAATCGTGGCGCATTATATTTCAACACTAACAGATTTGACAAAGCCTTAGAAGATTTTTCAGCCTGTATCAAAGCACAACCTGATGTAGCACCACCCTATTTTAACCGTGCATTTACATATGAACAGTTACACGACTTTGACAAAGCTAAAGCCGACTTAAAAAAATTTATCAGTATTACTAATAATGAAAAATGGAAAAAACTGGCTCAAGACAAAATTGAAGAATGGGACAAAGTTGAGTACAAAACAGTCGTTAAACCCGAAGATGCAGAGAAAATGGGTATTGACCCCAAAGGATTAGGGATGCATAAATAATTATAAGTTGAATAAGAGATAATCTGATGAAACCAACACGATTAAAATAAAAAATAAACAGATGAAATGATGAGTTGACTATCATATTCTACGTTATAAGATTTTAACTAAATTAACCATATAACCGATTCATAAATTAAACAAATCACCAAATAAAGAAAAATGTTTAAAAAATTGTACAATCTGATTTACAGTACCAAAACCATGGCCGTGTTGATTGGTATCTTTGCAATATCCATGGCTATTGCCACTTTTGTAGAAAATGATTTTGGCACCACCTCGGCAAAAGCTATTATTTATAATGCCAAATGGTTTGAATTGATATTACTACTACTTACGATTAATTTCATCGGAAATATTTTTAAATTCAGATTGTATCGCAAAGAAAAATGGACGGTTTTTTTGTTTCATTTGGCTTTTATCATCATTCTTCTTGGGGCATTTGTAACACGTTATTATAGCTTTGAAGGCATTATGCCTATACGTGAAGGTACTAAAACTAACATCATCTATTCTGATAAAACTTATATTACCGCTGAAGTAGATAACGGCGACATTAAGCGCGATTACAATTGGGAAGTCCTTTTCAGTAAAATAACCAATAGCAAAATACCGAATGAGAAACAAAGTTTATATACTCACAGCTTGCAATTGTTGGGTAAATTAAGTCCCAGAGACTTTGATATAACCGATGAATTCGGGTTAGAAAAACCTCAAAAATTTTCACTCAAACTAATAGACTTTATCCCTCATGCTAAAGAATCATTTATTAAAGACAATAACGGAAGTCTTTACCTTCATCTGGTTGAATCTGGCTCGGGTATGCGTAAAGATTATTACTTAAAAAACGGAGATATAAAAAGCATTCGTAATATATTATTCAGTTTTAACAATCCTGTACAAGGTGGCTTCAATTTTTTCAGCAAAAACGGAGAACATAGACTCCAAAGTCCTTTTGATGGTAAACTAATGGATATGAAAACGCAAAATATATCCGCAGTACCCAAAGACAGTATTCAAAAACTCACACTCTTACAATTATACAATTTTAATGATCAAATCAAATTTGTGGTATCCGAAATAGCAACCGGTAAGATTGTTAAAGAGACAGCACCAAAGCCTGAACACGAAAAATACCCATATGATGCTTTGCGTATTGTTGTAAATAGCAAAGGTGAATCTGATACATTGGAAATAAGAGGCATTCAAGGAGCTGTAATTAAGCCCGAAACCACCAAAGTTGGAGGATTGAATTTTGCTATTAAATACGGTTCCAGAGAAATTAAAACCCCGTTTGAATTAGAATTAAGAGACTTTGAAATGAAACGCTACCCGGGGACCAATTCCGCATCGTCCTATGCCAGCGAAGTAACCGTTCACGACAAAGATCATACTTTTGACTATCGCATTTTTATGAATCACGTTTTAGATTATAAAGGTTATAGATTTTATCAGGCATCATACGACAAAGATGAGAAAGGCACCGTTCTATCTGTAAATCACGATCATCTTGGCACATTAATTACATACATCGGTTATTTTTTGATGGGACTAGGTATGTTTTTTGCTTTATTTTGGAAAGGAACTCGTTTTCAAAAACTGTCTGAAAAAGTTCAGATTATTTCTAAAAGAAAATTTAGTATCTTATTATTATTTATCCTATTACCTTCACATATTTTTGCACAATCCGATATCGAAAAAAATACGGTAAGCAAAGACCACGCCGACAAATTCGGACATTTATTGATTCAAGACCACCAAGGACGTATCAAACCTATAAATACTTATGCCCTCGAAGTATTGAGAAAAATTTATAAAAAAGATTCTTACAAAGGCTTAACTGCAGAGCAAGTTATCTTATCGGCACAAGTACATCCGGCTTTTTGGGCAAAACAACCTATAATCAAGACCGTGAGATATGCACTGGGAAGTCAATTAGCCAATCAATTGGACATAAATGAAAACGGCTACACCGATATAATTCATTTTTTTGATAAGCACAACCGGTATATCTTAGAAGACAAAGTTAATGCTGCCTTTAGAAAGAAAAAATCCAATAGAGATGCCTCTGACAACGAAATCATCAAGTTAGATGAAAAAGCTAATATATGGTTAGCGGCTTTGAAAGGAAGTTTAATGCATATTTATCCAAAAAAAGATGACCCTAACAACAAGTGGTACAATGGCTTTAACGAAAAGGTTTGGGTAGGCAAAGATACTATGATTACACAAATGCACAAACTATATTTAATCTCTTTAAATGAAGCTATGAAAACCGGTGATTATAGCAAAGCCGACGAGTATCTTTCTTACATCAGCGATTTCCAAAAAAAGATAGGAGCTGCCGTAATTCCTCCACAAAAGAAAATCGATTTGGAAATCAAATATAACAAGTGGAATATTTTTAAAGTACTACTATTCTACTACATGCTGATAGGTTTTGTATTTTTGATTTTAGCATTTATCGATTTATTTAAACCCAACAATAAGACCATTAAGCGCTTATTGACATTGTTTACAGTCTTAACCATTATAGGAATGGCTGCTCACATTGTAGGCATGGGATTGCGCTGGTATATTTCGGGGCACGAACCATGGAGCAACGGATATGAAGCCGTTGTATTTGTGGCATTTGTAACCGTTTTGGCAGGATTAATTTTTTCTTACAAAAAAAGTAAATTCACACTGGCATCTACCGTTATTTTTGCTTCATTTTTATTAGGAATTGCTCATGGCAGTATGATGAATCCTGAAATAACTAATTTGGTTCCTGTGCTTAAATCGTACTGGCTTATGATACACGTAGCCGTGATTACTTCCAGTTACGGCTTCTTGGGATTGAGTGCATTGCTGGGCTTTGTTGTAATGTTCCTATTCATTATCAGAAATGAAAAAAATGCCTCAAAATTAAAAGATACCATAGATGAATTAACCTCCATAAATGAAATGTCAATGACAGTTGGGCTTTATACGCTGTCGTTAGGCACTTTCTTAGGCGGTGTTTGGGCAAATGAAAGTTGGGGACGCTATTGGAGCTGGGACCCGAAAGAAGTTTGGTCTTTAATTTCAATGATGGTTTATGTGTTCATCCTTCACATGCGTATCGTACCCGGTTTACGTGGAAAATTCATATTTAACGCTATGAGTCTATGGTCAATTGCGACACTTATCATGACCTTTTTCGGTGTAAACTTTTATTTGAGTGGCATGCACTCGTATGCTGCAGGTGATCCTGTACCCATTCCCGCTTGGATCTATTATGCTATAGGATTTTTCGTTATTTTTACTATAGTTTCTTATTGGCGGTTTAAGAAAGTGAAGTAATTATTTGAATTCCAACATATTTAATTTTAACATGTTGAGTATTATTATCAATAGTTAGATAAAATTGTATTATAAATGAAAGTTAACGAAATAAGTATTTCTGATAATTTTAAGACACAATTAACTAAAACAAAATTATCAATTGTTCTTTTTGTAATTGTTTATATAATTCTCTTTCTGTTAGCCATCGGGTTAACAATTGCCAGTATGTACGGCGGTGTTATGTTAATCGTCTTATTTCCAAGACTTATCACCTTAGCTTTAGGTATGGGGCTTGCAAGTTTTGGATTGTTAATTTTTATTTTCTTAATCAAATTTATTTTTAAATCTCACAAAGTTGATTACTCAAATTTGATTGAAATACACAGGAAAGACGAACCAAAGCTTTTTAAAATGTTAGATGAATTAACTCAACAAATAGGTACGGATTTTCCAAAAAAAGTTTTCATATCTTCTGATGTAAATGCAGGTGTTTTTTACAATTCAAGCTTTTGGAGCATGTTTTTCCCCATTAAAAAAAACCTTCAAATCGGATTAGGTCTAGTGAATACCACTTCAAAAGAAGAACTCAAAGCAATCCTGTCACATGAATTTGGACATTTTTCTCAAAAATCGATGAAAACAGGTAGCTATGTTTACAATGTAAATCAAGTTATATTTAATATGCTGTATGAAAATCAATCATTTGAAAAACTTGCACAAAGATGGACAAACACAACTAGTTACATTGGTGTTTTTGTTGTTTTGGCATTCAATCTGATTCAAGGCATACAATGGATTCTACAAAAATTTTATGAAATCATAAATAAGAACTATTTGGCACTTTCAAGAGAAATGGAATTTCATGCAGATGAAATTGCAGCACATGTAACCGGCTATGAGCCGTTGATGAATTCTTTATTAAGAATGGAACTGGCTGACTCAGCTTATAATTCCGTTATAACTTTTTACAATGAAAGAATTGAAAACGGTATAGTAAGCAAAAACATATTTAAAGAACAATTATTTGTTATGAATTTTCTGGCAAAAGAAGATGAATTAGATATAATAGACGGGTTTCCAAAAGTTACACTAGATGATTTGAATAAATACAACAAATCAAAGCTTAATATTAAAGACCAATGGGCATCACATCCAAGTATTAAAGACCGAATTGAACATTTAAAAAAAACAAACCTGAAATCAGGGCATAACAAAATGAGCGCGGCAAACCAGCTTTTTTCTAACATTGTCAAGACACAAGAACGGGTTACTAAAAAAATGTTCAAAGACATTAAAACACAAGAAAAACAAATTACACTTGAGTTTGATGAATTTAAAAAAGACTTTGTTGAATCTTATTTGAATAATTCCTTTTCAAAGATTTACAATGGTTATTATAATGATAAAAACCCAACTCAAATAGATCTTAGTCAATCATATAACGATGGTGATAATTATAAGATAGAAGAATTGTTTTCAAATGAAAAGGTAGATCTGGTTTACACAAGAATTGCTCTTAAAAATGATATAGATACGTTAAAACTAATTTCAAAAAAAGAAATAAAAGTCAAAACATTTGACTATGACAGTGTTAAATATAAAAGAAAAGACAGCCAAAAACTTCAAGAAAAACTAATAAAAGAATTAGAAGAAATTAATCATAAACTCAAAGAAAATGATTTGAAAATATATAAATATTTTAAACAAAAAGAAAGACAACGTAATAAAAATAAGCTTGTGAACTTATACAATACTTTTCTTGAATTTGATAGTGAAATTGATGCAAAGATAAATGTTTACAAAGATTTGATTCATAATTTACAGTTTATCCATCATACAATAGAAGTAAATGAAATAAAAAGGAATTTCGAAAAAATTAAATACCTAGAAAAAAAATTAAAAAGAAATATTACGGAATTACTAGAAAATAATGTGGAAATGACACCAAGCGTCAAAAATAAATTTGAACTATACCTGTCCAAAGATTGGAAATATATCGGTGTTCAACAATACTTTGAAAAAAACTTACTGATGCTTTTCGATGTCTTAGATCATTACATTAAAACACTAACACAGGTATTTTTTATCCACAAAAAACAATTATTAGACTATCAAATATCACTATTATGACAATTATAACACACCTATACAATCTTTCACATATAAAATACTCTACTCAATACCTATACTGTAATCATATAAAATTTTGATTATCAAAAAAAATATAAAATAATCAAAAAAATAGTTTGGTATAATATGATCCGATACATTTCATGATATATATAATTTTAATAACAAGGCATTAGAGCAAATGATATATTCCTATTATTTTAAAAAAGGTAACGTTTAAAAGCCTCGATAGCCGCATAATCTGCCAACCCCAATCTATTATATTTTTCGGCGGTTTGCCGGTTTCTATCTTCTGTTCTTACCCAAAATTCACGTGGATCGTTGCCTTGAAACATTACGCCGTCTTTTTGTGTTTCATGATAGAAAATAGCTTTACGTTTGCGCAAAACTTGGTCGGGACTCATAGGTACTGCCATATCTATTTGCGGCACATCCCATTCATGCCAAGCCCCGCGATATAACCACACACGACAGTCATTCATAAAATCTTGAGTTTTTAAACTGTCAATTGCCGCAAAAATAGCATCTAAACACACCTTATGTGTACCATGCGGGTCGGCTAAATCACCGGCTGCAAAAATTTGGTGGGGTTGAATAGTCACAATAATATCTTTAACAATATTGATATCCCGTATACTTAATGGTTTCTTTTTTATGGTTCCGGTTTCATAAAACGGCATGTTTAAGAAATGCATATTCTTTTCGGGAACACCCAAATATCTCAAGGCACCTATGGCTTCATGTTTTCTGATTTCCGCTTTCAATTTTCGTACTTCAACTGTATCTTCGTAGGGCTTGTTTTTAGTTTGTAAATCTTTTATCAAAGATTTTATTTTATTATTATCCGGTTGATAATGCAACAAAATTTCTGCGTATTTAAGTGCCTGTTCGTCAGATACAGCAATGCTACCTGAAGTTTGATAGGCAACATGTACCTCATGTCCTTGTTGTACCAATCTGTCGAGTGTGCCACCCATTGAAATGACATCATCATCAGGGTGTGGACTAAAAATCAGTACACGTTTTTTATGGGGATATTCCCGTTCGGGACGATTAGTATCATCGGCATTGGGCTTGCCGCCGGGCCAACCGGTTATGGTATGTTGCAGTTGATTAAAGACTTTGATATTAATGTCGTAGTGGTCACCTTCTTGTGCCAGCAGTCCGGACATACCGTGCGCATTATAATCTTTTTCCGTCAATTTTAGAATGGATTTGTCTGTTACACCGGATAACCAAACAACCGATTTTTTTATCAAGGTATCATCCCATTTACAATCTTTAACCAGCCAAGGTGTTTTGATACGTGTCAATTCAGACGATGCTTCTTGGTCAAGCACAAAAGTAGTGTTGTTGTGTTGTTGTAAATAAGTTGCCGGCACATCGGATGTCATCTTGCCTTCTATGGTTTTCTTGATGATATCAGCTTTCTTATTTCCCCATGCCAAAAGCACGATACGCTTGGCTGACATAACGGTTTTAACCCCCATAGTAATTGCCCATCGAGGCACATTGTTAATCCCGAAAAAATCCGGTGCCGCATCATATCGTGTCAAAGGGTCGAGCGTAATAAAGCGCGTACCGGAATTAATATGCGAACCGGGTTCGTTAAAACCGATGTGTCCGGTACGTCCAATACCCAATAATTGAAAATCTAATCCGCCATACGACTTGATTTTTTCGTCATAACTGATACAATATTCTATTAATTGCTCCTTAGGAACCATACCGTCCGGAATATTTATGTTCTCCGGCAATATATCAATATGATCAAACAAATGCTGGTGCATAAAATAATGGTAACTATGGATACTTTCCTTTGGCATCGGATAGTATTCGTCCAAATTAAAGGTCACTACATTTTTAAAACTCAAACCTTCTTCTTTATGTAATCGTACCAACTCTTCATAGACCTTGATAGGTGACGAACCGGTTGCCAACCCCAATACACAAATCTCATTTTTTGCCTGCTTATCTTTGATTAAATTTGCTATTTCGGCAGCTACTACTTTAGAACCGTCAACAGAATTGTCAAAAATAACATTGTGAATCTTTTCATAACGGGTTTCTTCAAATTGCCCCGGTGGTTGATATACAATATTTTTTAAAGAGAGTTTCATTGTTTTATTTATTTGGAAATACAAACTTATAAAAAGTATCCATAATAGACATTGATAAAAGTCTTAAAATTAAATCTGTCATCTTGTCAGCCATAAGCTTTGGTACTTTTTTTGTCATTAAATCTTGTAAACAACAAAAATCTATCAAACTATGGCAACAATGACTAAAGGTAAAATAAATGTCGCAGTGGACAATATTTTTCCACTGATTAAACAATTTTTATACTCCGACCACGAAATATTTTTACGCGAATTAATCTCAAACGCCACTGATGCGACTAACAAACTCAAACATTTGGCAAGTATAGGCGAATTTGACGGTGATACCGAAAATCTGAAAATTGAAGTCAAACTCGATAAAGACAACAAAACTTTAAGAGTTATTGACCAAGGAATAGGAATGACCAAAGATGAAGTTGTCAAATATATCAACGAAATAGCTTTTTCGGGTGCCGAAGATTTTTTAGAACAATACAAAGATAAAAAAGCCGAAGATGCCGGCATTATCGGACATTTCGGTTTGGGTTTTTATTCCGCTTTTATGGTGTCGGACAAAGTGGAAATTCGTACCAAATCCTACAAAAAAGACAGTAAAGCCGTGCATTGGTCTTGTGACGGTTCGCCTGAATTTCAACTGGAAGAGATTGATGATAAAAAAGACCATGGCACCGAAATTATTCTGCATATTTCAGGAGATTCAAAAGAATTTTTAGAGGACAATCGTATCAATGAACTGTTACACAAATACAACAAATTCAATTCCGTTCCCATTAAATTCGGCACTAAAGAAATCATTGATCCTGAATGGCAGCCTAGTGAAGATAACAAAGATGAAAAACCTAAAAAAATCATTGTTGATAATATCATCAACAATACCCAACCGGCGTGGACTAAAAAGCCTTCGGAATTGACCGATGAAGATTATAATAAATTTTATCATGAACTCTATCCGGATGCTTTAGATGAACCGCTGTTTCATATACATTTGAATGTGGATCATCCGTTTCATTTGACCGGTATTCTATTTTTTCCAAAACTGAACTTAAATCTCGATCCGACCAAAAACAGAATACAACTTTATCAAAATCAGGTGTTTGTAACTGACAATGTAGAAGGTATCGTGCCGGATTTCTTACAGATGTTGCGTGGCGTTATTGATTCACCTGATATTCCGCTTAACGTCTCACGTAGTTATCTGCAAGCCGATGCAGCCGTCAAAAAAATATCGGGTTATATCACCCGTAAAGTAGCTGATAAACTGCAAAGCTTGTTTGACAAAGACCGCAAAAACTTTGAAGATAAATGGAATGATATCAAAATTATCATCGAGTACGGAATGCTATCCGATGAAAAATTTTATAAGAAAGCGCTTAATTTTTATCTTTTCCCCGATACCGACGGTAACTATTATACCTTTGAAGAACTCATTGAAAAAATCAAGCCGGTACAAACTGACAAAGACAGAAATATTGTAGCATTGTACACTTCCGATGCCAAAGCGCAACACGCTTATATCGAAGAAGCTAAAAATAAAGGCTATTTGGTTCTCTTGCTTGATTCGCCTATCGTAGCGCATCTGCTTCAAAAACTGGAAATGGACCACAGCGAGCTGTCCGACCAAAAACAACCGGTGAAATTTGCCCGTGTGGATGCCGATGCTATTGACAATTTGATTAAAAAAGATGAGACCAAAGTATCCAAATTGTCAGAAGACGAGCAAAACAAACTTAAGGAAATCGTAGAAAAAAACATTCCGGCGGAACAATTTGCGGTTCAGTTAGAACCCCTCGATTCCGATTCGGCACCCTTTATCATCACGCAACCGGAATTTATGCGGCGTTTTAAAGAAATGCAACAAACCGGCGGGGCTATGTTCGGCGGTAATGATTTTCCGGGTATGTATAATTTGATTGTCAATACTAACAGCGATTGGATGCCAAAAATTCTTAAAGCAAAGAAAAAACAAGCCGAATATGTACAACAAGCACTGGATTTGGCCAAACTCTCTCAAAATTTGCTTAAAGGTGAAGAATTGACCCGCTTTATCAAACGTAGTTTGGAATTGATGAAGTGATAATGTCGGGTGTCCGATGATTTGATTAAATGGTTAAATAAATTGAACCTATACCCGACCTGATAGGTTTCCAAAACCTTTCAGGTCTTTTTATTTTACTAATAATCAATCCCTTTCATCTCATTAATTTTTTATTATCCGGAAATTCTAAAATTCCTATATTTGCATAAATCACTGATTTTATGAAAAATATTTTCTTATCATTGTTGTTGATTACAATCTTACAAGCAGGCTATTCACAAAACAATTTAAAAATATTTGGACATATATCAACAGGTCCTGAACTGAACAGAAATATCCGGTTAGCTGACAACAGTACCCAAGCCGGTTATGACAGACTCTTGCTGAAAATGAATTTCGGTTTCAAATACTTGTATGATAATTTTACTTTTAGCGGCAGAGTGTCAACCGGAAATACTGCCCACCCCAATTCGCCATATGTATATTTAGGTAATGGCTATAGTCGAAAATCTATCTTATTGGATAAAGCCTATATCAAATATAAACATAGTGGGTGGACTGCTTGGATAGGCAAAAACAGTATTAATCTATGGAAAACCAACGAAATATTATGGGATAACGATATCAAACCCGAAGGTATTGGCATTGGTAAAAAACTGCATTTTTATGGCGATTATGTGCCTGAATTTAAAATTAATACCGGTTATTTCTTTATTAACAGCAATCCTTATAACAACACAAAAATTGCTACCACTTTTGACCAACAAAATTTTTTATCCTTTGTTCAGCTACAAACAATTTTCAGTATTAATCGACATCATTTGATTTTAAGCCCGACTTATTTTTACGGCAATATATCAAAAACTTTTGATTATAATATTTTTGCCGTAATGTTTCACTACAAATTTTTATATGACTATATTTTTTATGCTGATTATTACCATAATTTTAGCACTTATGAAAATCAGGTAGATGTAAATTTGCAAAATCAAAAAAGCGGATTTGACCTTGGATTGGGTTGGTATTATCGCAAATTTATGCTAAAACTTATGTATGCCTATATCGAAAAATATGCCGTCATAGATTTTTTGTCGCAAGATAATTGGCTTTTACCTACTACTGATGATTCTCAATTTGGCAGTAATTTTAAAGGAATAAATTCCCGTTTTTCCTATAAGATAAACCGCAATTTTTCAGTCATTTTTAATGTCTGGTATGCCAAACAGATTCAATACTTTTCTTCACAAAACGGATTGTTTGAAGCCACCAGAATGCGTTTGGAATTTGATTTTAAATTTTAGTTGTTTTTTTGATTTAACATACTGCTTTGCCGTAAATACGGATATTTTTGCAGGTTTAAAATCTTTTAGGTTCCGGGTTACTATGATGCTGATATTATTTTCTATAGCAGTATAATATTGAATGGCATCTTCAAAACCTTTAAAATCAGATTCCAAAGCTAATTCAATTACTTTGTCATCCACAGGTAAAATATCCACCAAAACTTTAAACTTTCTCAATATTTTTCTCACATTATGCTTTTTCATTTGTTGTGAGAGAGTATAATACGTATCGGCAAATGTAAGAGCTGAAATATATAGTTTAACTTGTTTTTTATCGGACAATGTAAATAACTCCTGTGCTTCCCGATAAAAATTCAAACGTTTTCCAAGCAAGTCTAAAACAATATTGGTATCAACTAAAATGCGGTCCACTATGAATATTTTTGATTCAAAAAGTCGATATAATCTTTTTTATAATCCTTATCATTCAATTGAACCACACCGGTCAAACTCTTAACAAGCGGGCTAATTTCATCGGCATTTTCAACATTTTTGGTAATTGCCGTTAAATAGTTTTCTATCAATCGTGAAAGACTGATATTGTGTTCTCTTGCGTATTGTTTTGCCTTTTCAATAACACTTCGGTTTAATTTTAAAGTTAATTTGAATCCATACCGATATTAATTATAAAAATTATTTATGTACAAACAAAACAATCATCAAAACACTAAACAAAATCTGAAACAAAAATATCAAACTACCGGCTAATAAGGCTTTGCCACCTTGCTTGATAATATGTTTAAAACTGATTTTTAAACCAATGGCAACCATAGCTATCAACAATAAATAATGACTCAATTTACCCAAAATTGTAATTATTTCGTGGTTCAATAAATGAAAAGACGGAATTAAAGACATTAAAATAAAACCTATTATAAAATATGGCAAGCCCTGTTTTTTATCTACTGTAACTACTTTTTTACTTTTTTGATGAAAATAAAAGAGCAAAGTCAATACAATAGGCGTCAGCATGAGTATCCGCATCATTTTGACAATGGTCGCGGTATGCCCTGCGGTTTCGTTGATTGAAAAACCGGCTGCAACCACTTGCCCTACAGCTTGTAAGGTATTCCCTATGAGAAAACCGGATTGTAAATCGTTGAAAGCCAACATAAATTTCGCAATCAAAGGCAATAAAAACATCCCGATAACCCCCAAAAAATTGACCACCGTTACCGAAATACCGACTTCATGTTTATCGGCGCCTATAATTTTTTCAGTCGCAGCAATCGCTGAACTGCCACAAACCCCGTTACCAATACCCAACAACAAAGCCAAACGCCGGTTTATATGCAATAAGCGACCCAAAATTTGTGAAATACCTATCGTAAAAACAATAGCAGCAATGATAATTAATATCGCTTTGAATCCCAGCTCTTTAACGATATTAAAGTCTAATTTAACGCCCATAAAAATAATTGCCCATGCTAAAATTTGTTTTTCGGCAAATTGAATACCCGGCAGCCAAGTTTCTTTAACGCCAATTACATTGCTAAATATTATCCCTAAGCTAATACCGATGACCACAGCCCCAACCGGTAAAAAACCGGACAGCCAAAAGGCAAGCAAAGCCAGCAATAAGGTGGATAAAAGTCCGGGAAACAAAACTTTAATCAATCTCATAAAAAAAGCGGTTAAAATGTAATTTTATACAAATGTACATTAAAACCGCTTAATTTTATGATGTAAATCAGAAAAATATAGCTTGTGATTATATCTTTTCTAACTGGTTTTTGCAATTTATTGCTAACTGCAATGAACCAAATGATTTGACACGCTAATTATCATCCGGATAAGCTTCAGGCGGCACAGGCATTGGAGCAGGAACACCATTGACCACTCCATTATTTTTTGCCGCTTCGCTCTCAATGTATTCTTGTGCTTCTTCAGTACTCTGGTGTATCAAAGTAACTTTTCTCAAGCCGGTGTTTTTTATACCTTGTTTGATAAAATAGAATAGCAAGAATAAAATAATCAACCACCAAATAAACAAGATAATCTGCTGTCCTGTAATATTATCTGTAAATAATTCATATACTTTATATTTATCAGTCCATGAACCGTTTTTACCTGCAATAACAGTACTACTCAAAAAGTGTTTGTGTTCTTTGTAAAATAAAGTAAAAGGCAAGTAACCGATTGCAAATCCCATAAAACCTATCATAGTATTCAAGTAGCCCATCCCCAAACGCATATAAGAACGGATTTCACAACCAATCAATAAAACGGCACCCATACCTAATAATATACCCCCGATTAAACTACCTGCGGTTAACGAATATTTGACTTTACCCGCAAAAGCCGGTTCAGCACCTAAAAACACCCAAGCTATGATGATAAATCCCAACATGACAACCCAGTGCGTAGCCAAACCAATAAATGGAGCATAACTACGCATTAAAGTTCTTGTAATTTTAGGAACGCCCAAGAATGCATATTTTTTATCATTTTTTGTCATATCCTTTCCGGTTTCCAAAGCAACCAATGAACATTCGGTTCCAAAACCGGATTTTGCCAAAGCAATACCACCGATAATTCCGGCGATCAAAGTGATAAGTACATATGCCATGCCTTTATGGTCTACTGATTTATTGAAGGGTATTAAGGATTCACCTTTCAAATGCTGCATGCTTTCACCATTAAAGAAACCGTTATAAATAGCCACAAAAATAAATATCAATGCAAAAATTAATCCGGCTATATAGTATGGATTTTTCATTGGTTTATAGCCGGGTTTATAGGTAGGTCGCTCACCTTTATCGGCATTTTTGACATAAGACAAGGTTTCTTGATGTTTAAAATAGTTTGCCAATTTGAGTTTTCCCATAACAAAAAAGCCTAAAGCGCCTCCTATTGCCATAAACACAACTGTCACAAGTGAATGAATATTCATCATAGGTAAACCACCCATCAAATGGTTCAATGTACAACCACCTGCCAAACGGGTTCCATAACTAAATAAAACGCCACCTATAAATGATACGAATAACAATTTTTTACTATAATAAGCCCAAGAACGGCTTTCGCGTTCCATTTTAGCAACCAAGTACCCACCGATAATCATACCAACGATAGGCCAACCGATACCGGGTACAAATGCGCCACCGGTTGCAGGTAAAACTTTTTCTACTCCATCCACAACAGTAGTGGAATATTTACCGTACAATTCCGATTTAAAACCGAAAAGATTATTGAAAAAGACCTCCATCCCACGAAACATTTTACCCAAATCCGTTGTAACGGTTATCGGTTTGAGATGGGGTGTTTTACCATGTGATACATTGTTTATCCATAAACCGATCATATAAATAATTTGTGCTACACCGAATAATACACCGGCATACACATATGACCATTGATTTGTAATTAGTTTTTTGAAATTCATAGTTGATTATTTTTATTATTAGTTAATTTTAATTCTATTGTTTAAAAATCCATTTGTATTCTAATCAAATGTCCTGATAAGTTACCTAAGCTTTGATTATCATCATCCGTTACAACATAATTGTACATTATTCTGGCATGTGACGTAAGATACCAGTTTAGCCCCAAGCTCACATTATTAACTTGTTTAGGCAATCCGGGATTAACATCAGCTACATCATCCGATACGGAAAGATTAGATAAACGAACTGCCAACTCAAAAGCGCCATAACCATCCTTACCAAATTCTTTTTTAGGTTTTACACGACCAAATGCTGCATGTTTATACGGACGATGCTCTCCCGTTAAAAAGAAACTGCCCATAATATAATAGCTTGATACTTGATAATCTTTATCGACGTCATTAGACAACTCTTGTTGTTTGTATTCGCCTTGTAATGAAAAAGATTGGTAAGTAGTTGCCAATTCAAATCCCAAATCGTTGCGTTTGTCAGAGCCGGGAAAAGTATAATGGTATTTTTCACCCATATGGTTTTCGGGTCTAAATTTGAGATCAGATTCCGGACGACTATCATAGTTTATACCCAAATGCAATAGTAAAGATTTGTCCTTGTCATATATAGGCGCTGACGTCATACGTACTACAAAATTATTTCCATCTTCTAAGTGCGCATCTTTAAAGCCCTGACTGTTAGCACCATTATTGGTCAATGCCATTTGTAAAGTTAGTTTACCGTCAAGCAAACCGAAGTTTTCATAATGTAAACCGCTTCCCCATCTGAAGTTTTGTAACGAAGTGGTCATGGAACGTTCAAAAAAGGTAATATACTTACTACTGGTTGCCATATTTAAACCTGTAGGTTCTGCCATACTTCCAACGGCAAAATTACCCCACTTGCCGGCAACATATTTAATATAGACATCTCTGAAACCAATGGAAGCATGCGCAAAACTCGCTTCTATTTTGTACTTGATTTGCGGTGCAATTTTACCAGCTGCAGACAAGTGTAAACGTCTAAACTCGTTACCGTTAAACCAGTCATCGGCTTTATCCCGTTTTAAAAACTCGTAATCATACTGGATTCGACCGTTAATTTTAACCGTTTTTTTAAATTCCGTCGAACTTGATTGTGCATTTATTTTTACGAAATATATCATAAAAATAAATAAGAAAAGAAATTTTGACTTCATAGTAATTGTTTTTATAGTTAGCATTCAAAAATATAAAAAAATTTTCTTGTATTTTGGCGTATTTTTATGATTTTATGACAAAAGTCATTTTATCGTGTTATTTCATTGAAATATAAGATAAAAACATTAATAATGAAACGCAAATAACCGGACTTTAGCTTATTAAATCGATATAATAAATCAAGATAAATATGATTGAACAAATAGATTAATTTTTATAGCTATTGCTGATTACTAGCACAACGAATTAATCATATTGAAAAGTTCTTTGAAAAAATAATGAAAAATGATTGTGAAATAAATACCTCTCAAATATATTTAAAAATCTAACTGTACACGGATAAGATTTCCTTGCAAATTACCTAGTATTTGATTTTTATCATCGGTAAGCGTATAATTATACATTAATTTAATATGCGATGTCAGATACCAATTAAATCCAAAAGTCAAATTGTTAACTTCTGCCGGATTATCCGGATTGGCAATGATGACATCATTTGAAAAATGCATTTTAGAAAAACGCACTAAAAGTTCAAAGGCACCCCAACCGCCATGTTCAACGTCGACATTAGGTTTGACTCTGGTAAAAGCGCCGTGTTTATAGGGTCGGTGTTCTCCGGTTAAAAAATAACTGCCCATGACATAAAAGCTACTGACATTGTAATTCTTTGAAATATCATTAGTAACCGTCAATGTTTTATATTCCGATTGCACGGAAAATGAGCTGTAAACACCGGCTAATTCAAACCCGATAGTTTGTCTGTTTTTAGCATCCGGAAAAACATAATGGTATTTCTCTCCCATATGGTTTTCAGGTCTGAATTTCAAATCTTTATAAGGTCGGTTGGCAAAATTGACGCCTATATGCCATAAAGCATTTTTATCTTTATTTAACAACGGCAAAACACCGATTCTTGCTGAAAAATTTTCACCTAGTTCCAAATTGGCATCTTTAAAACCCTCACCGGCTTTGCCGTTGTTGGTCAATGCCAACTGCAAGAACAATCTACCGTTTAATAAATGAAAATTATCATAATGCAACCCACTACCATTCCGATCGTTTTGCATGGTGGTCAACATAGCTCTTTCAAAAAAAGGAATATATTTACTACTGGTCATCATATCCAGACCGGTGGGTTCGGGCTTACTTCCCATATAAAAATTTCCTATTTGTTTGTTTTCATACTTAATATATAGGTCTTTAAAAATAGGTAAACCATGCGCATAGCCCAATTCAACTTTATATTTAAAATATGATGACAAACTGCCGGAAGTCGACAAATACACACGCCTGAATTCGTTGCCGTTAAACCATTTATCTGTTTTATCACGCTTTAAAAATTCGTAATCATACTGAATACGTCCGTTTATTTTTACTGTTTTTTTAAATTCATCCGAATTTGATTGCGAACTTATTTTTATAGAATATAACGCTAAAATAAGCAAAAATAGAACTTTATGTTTCATGAATTTTCTTAAAAAAAATTAATACTCAAAAATACAAGAAAATAAAGATGAAAAGCTAAAAAAACACTTCAATCGTCAAAATCGACAGTTCAGCAATAAAAAATTGCATGCTTCTACTCACTACCGCATCTTTGCCCTGTATTAATCATAAAAATTTATAAAAATGAAAGATCTACTTACCACTATTATAGTAGCTTTCGGCTACTTCATGTATCTTGACATACCACAAACCGCTATGGAACAAATTTTCAATTTGGAAATCAAATTTGAAAATATTCAAAAAAAGGATAAGCCCATTTACGTGGCGCTGTACCAATCGGAAAAGGATTTTAACAACAAAAAAAACTTTAAAAAATACACGGTTTTACCTTCACAAAAAACCACATTAAACATAGAAGATTTACCGGAAGGCACGTATGCCATATTATGTTTTCAGGATCTCAATGGCAATCACCGCTTGGATTTTAACAATTATATACCGAATGAGCCTTGGGGTTTGTCTAATAACAAAATACGCATGGGACCTCCGACTTGGAAAGATGCAAAATTTGAACTAAAACAGAATTTACAACTTGAAATCGAATTATTTTAATAACTTTAAACGCATAAATTATGAAAACAAAACAAATCATCTCAACAGGCATCATTGCAGCTATTGTGGTTTTTTTACTCAACATACTACTTGGCGACACGCATTCTGCTTGGCAAAATATCCCATATTTTATAATATATTCATTCGCATTCAGCTTGGGCAATACGTTATATTTTAACCTGATAGGAAAATATTTGAATTGGGATAAAAATCCTGAAAAAACCTTAATCATCAGTATTTTGGGAGTCATTCCGGTCAATGCATTAATCTATTTCTTACTTAATTTGTTTGTTAAGGTATGGGTTTTTAAGCAAAATTTTCAAGATTTCATAAACCAAATCAATCCTTTTGAATATACTCTAGTGGTTTTATTTGCTTTGGTTATAGCTTTATTTATCATCACCAAATATTCCTTTAAAAAAATACGCGAAACCCAACTTAAATCCGAACAACTGAAAACACAAAACGAACGTATCAAGTTTGAAAGTTTAAAAGCGCAACTCGACCCGCATTTTTTGTTTAACAACCTAAATGTTTTGGCATCACTGATCGGCGAAAATCCTGAAAAAGCAGAAGAATTCACCCTGAAATTGTCAGATATTTATCAATATGTTTTGGCACAAAAAGACAAAAATCTCGTCCCTTTAAAAGATGAAATCACTTTTGCCGAAAATTATCTAGATTTACTCAAAATGCGTTTTGAAGACGGACTAAACTATTCGCTTCCACAACAAATTGACACCGATGCGCAAATACCGCCATTATCATTGCAACTGCTTTTGGAAAATGCCATAAAACACAATAAAATTTCGGCTGAAAATCCTTTAAAAATCGCTATTTCCATTAAATCCGGACAATTAATTGTTAAAAACAATCTGAATCTAAAAGAACCTAACAGCAAATCATACAAAATCGGACTTAAAAATTTAAAAGAACGCTATAAATTATTAAATTCACCGGTTGAAATTACACAAAACCAAGATAGTTTTATCGTTAATTTACCAACATTCAAATAATGTTAAGAGTTGTCATCATAGAAGACGAAAAACCCGCTGCACGCCGCTTACAACGCATGCTTGCTAAAGAATCTGTTTTGGTCAGCACTATGTTACATAGTGTAACAGAAGCAGTAAGTTGGTTAAGACAACATCCGGCACCGGATTTGATTTTTGCTGATATTCAATTATCCGACGGGATATCATTTGATATTTTTGAACAAGTTCCGGTACAAAGCGCTATCATCTTTACTACGGCTTATGACCAATATGCCATCAGAGCTTTTAAGCTTAACAGTATAGATTATCTACTCAAGCCGGTCAAACAAGATGAGTTGCATTTTGCCTTAGGTAAATTTTATAAAAATAAAGATAAAGAAGTTGATATTCAACAACTTATATCAACTCTTAAACATGATAAGATTTATAAAAAACGTTTTGGGGTGCAATATGGTGCGCATTTACAAAGCATTCCCGTAGAAGAGGTAGCTTATTTTTACAGTCAAGACAAAACCACTTGGTTGGTAACCTATTCCGGTGAAGAATTCATATATGACCAAGCACTTGAAAAGATAGAAAAACAGCTCAATCCCGAAAGCTTCTTTCGTATTAACCGGCAATTTATTCTATCAACAAAAGCCATAAAAGACATGGTGCAATATACCAACAGTCGTCTCAAAATCATCTTGCAGCCTAAAACACAAACCGATGTTATTGTGGCTCGTGAACGTGTTAAAGCTTTTAAAAAATGGTTGGGAATATAATATTACTACTCCCAAGCAAAAAAACACAAAGTATTATCTTTGCAAAAAAAATCAACTATATGACCTGCAAACATTTAAACATTATCGTTACCGGAAAAGTTCAAGGCGTTTGGTTTAGAAAACACACACAAGATAAAGCCCTATCATTAAACTTAAATGGTTTTGTCCGCAATGAACCTGACGGTAGTGTTTATGTTGAAGTGGAAAGCGAACTGGAACATATACTTAATGAATTTATTAAATGGCTACACCAAGGCTCACCGCTTTCAAAAGTTGAAAAAGTTAAAATTTTAAGTGAAACACCTTGTAAAAACTTTGATGGTTTTGTGATACAGCGGTAACTTCAAAAAAAAATTACCTATCAAATAATTTCATATTCCCAAAAATATTTGTAATTTTGCAAGCTCAAAATCATGAAGATGAGGATATTGAAATCGTATGACATAAAATTTAGTGGTCTGAAAAACGGCAAACACCAATACCGGTTTCATTTAGATCAAGAATTTTTTAAGCAGTTTGACAACGATGATTTTGACCAATGTGATATTGACATAGTGATAGATTTTAACAAGAGCGACCAGCTTTTAGAATTTAGCATTCACAACAAAGGTACTGTTCAAGTACCCTGTGACATTAGTGGAGAAATGTTTAACCAAGAGATTGAAGGTGATTTAAATTTCATTGTCAAGTTTAGCGACACTTTTAATGATGACCGTGACGATTTAATCTTGATTCCATATAATTCGCACTTGTTTAACATAGCACAACAGATTTATGAATCTGTTATTTTGAGTATTCCCTCAAAACGTATACATCCCGATATTATTTCGGGACAAAAAGTAGCCAATAATGCAAAATATATTATCAACTATGATGATAATGAAACAGCTATAAACCAAGATAATAACATAGATCCGCGCTGGGCGGAATTAAAAAAAATATTAACAGATAAAAAGCAATAACGATGGCACATCCTAAGAGAAAAATATCCAAACAAAGAGGTCGTAAAAGAAGAACACATTACAAAATTGATATGCCTCAAATAGCAATTGACCCTACAACCGGTGAAGCACATTTATACCATAGAGCACACTGGCATGAAGGAAAATTATATTACAAAGGCAAAGTTGTAATTGACCCTGAGCAAGAAGAAGCTTAAAAATCACAAAAAAATTGTTAAAAACGCCATTTTATTTCAATAAATGGCGTTTTTTCTATTTTTAAACAAAAAACAGTTTTTTTTTCTAATTTTTTTTCTATTTTGCTCGATAAAACAATCAAATAACTAACTAAAATTTTTTAATATGGACATTAAAGAAGTACAAAATCTCATAAAATTTGTCGCCAAATCAGGTGTCAGCGAAGTAAAAATCGAAAATAAAGATTTTAAACTTACTATCAAAAACAAACCGGAATATGTAACATCTGCTCCTGTTGCTACAACCGTAACAGCTATTCCGGCAAGTATCCCACAACCAGCAGCTCCGGCTGCACCTGCAACTGCAACAGCTCCGGCTGCAGAAACACCAAAAAATGAAGTAGATGACTCAAAATATATTACTATTAAAGCACCTATAATCGGAACTTTTTATCGCAAACCTTCGCCTGACAAACCCCCTTATGTTGAAGTAGGTGACACTATTAAAGAAGGTGACGTGGTTTGTATTATTGAAGCGATGAAGCTTTTCAATGAAATTGAATCGGAAGTTTCCGGTAAAATTGTAAAAGTTTTGGTTGACGACGCCACACCGGTCGAATTCGATCAACCGCTATTTTTAGTAGAGCCTTTATAGTAACCAAAATGTATTAATTTATGTTTAATAAAATATTAATTGCCAATCGTGGCGAGATTGCCCTGCGTATTATACGTACTTGTAAAGAAATGGGCATTAAAACAGTAGCGGTTTACTCAACAGCTGACGAAAATAGTTTGCATGTCAGATTTGCTGATGAAGCCGTAAAAATAGGCCCGCCCGCCAGTAGTGAATCTTATCTTAACATCCCAGGTATCATAGCAGCAGCAGAAATTACTAATGCCGATGCCATACATCCCGGCTATGGATTTTTAGCAGAGAATGCCAAGTTTGCCAAACTCTGTGATGATCATAATCTAAAATTTATAGGACCTACACCCGAAATGATTAATCAAATGGGTGATAAAGCTACTGCTAAAAAAACCATGATAGCAGCCGGTGTTCCAACGGTTCCCGGCTCTAAAGGACTTCTCGAATCCTACGAAGAAGCCGAAAAACTTGCAGACAACATCGGTTATCCGGTAATGCTTAAAGCTACTGCCGGTGGCGGTGGTAAAGGTATGCGTGCCGTTTGGAAAAAAGAAGACCTTAAAAAAGCTTGGGAAGATGCGCGTCAAGAATCGAAAGCAGCCTTTGGTAATGATGGTATGTATCTTGAAAAACTTATTGAAGAGCCACGTCATATAGAAATACAAATCATTGGTGACCAATACGGCAAAGCCGCACACCTCTCTGAACGAGACTGTTCCATTCAAAGACGACATCAAAAATTAATTGAAGAAACTCCTTCTCCTTTTATGACTGACGAATTAAGAGAAAAAATGGGAAAAGCTGCAGTTAAAGCTGCAGAGAGTATTAATTACGAAGGTGTTGGAACCGTTGAGTTTTTAGTTGACAAACATCGCAACTTTTATTTTATGGAAATGAATACTCGTATTCAAGTTGAACATCCTATTACAGAACAAGTAATTGACTATGACTTAATAAGAGAACAAATTAAAGTTGCAGCAGGTGTGCCTATTTTAGGTAAAAATTATTTCCCGAAATTACATTCTATAGAATGTCGTATCAATGCAGAAGACCCCTATAATGATTTCCGCCCATCACCGGGTGTTATTAAAACCTTTCATGCCCCGGGGGGACACGGCGTTCGTCTCGACACACACGCCTATCAAGGTTACGTCATTCCGCCTTATTACGATTCTATGATTGCCAAACTCATTACAACAGCTCAAACCAGAGAAGAAGCAATAGAAAAAATGAAACGGGCTTTGGATGAGTTTGTGATTGAAGGTGTTAAAACAACCATACCGTTCCATAGACAATTAATGGACAATCCTGATTTTATTGCCGGTAATTATACCACAAAATTTATGGAAGACTTTGATTTAGATGAAAAGTATCTTAAAGAATACGAGAGAAACGTAAAATAATCATAACAATATAAATCATAAAAAGCCGGAATTTTTTTTCCGGCTTTTAACTTTATAAATAATACTTCGGCTCTATGTTGTTTTGTATGGGTAATAATAAATTAGGTTTAAGAATCATATAATCATGGTTATTATCTTTTTAAATATTTTCACACCTTACGGGGTTTATGTTTTTAACGTCATAAATTTTCTATAATTATATCACCCCTTCGGGGTTTATTAAATAAGCCCGAAGGGGTGACATTATTCTTTGAGATATTACATATATTACCCACCTAGATCGATATAGAGCCAATACTTCTAATTACTTATTGTCGTAATTTAGCCCCAAATTTTTGTTCATAAGTTTGAAATATCTTCTTCATTACTTTATCAATCTGTTTGTCATTCAATGTCTTATATCTATCTTGTAAAATAAAACTCAAAGCATATGATTTTTTGTCTTCTGCTATTTTATCACCTTCATACACATCAAACAAATTGACACCTTGTAATAACTTTTTCTCTACATCAAAAGCCATATCATACAAATCTTTATAACTTACGTTTCTATCAACTTCCAATGCTAAATCGCGTCTGACTGAAGGAAATTTAGGAATATCACGATAAGACACTTGACTATGCTTTTTGACTTGTTCCAAAAGATTATCCCAAAGAAAATCGGCATAATAAACATCTTTATTGATACCAAAATGTTTTTTGATAGCCGGTTTAACTTTTCCTAATATGACTAAAGGCTTTTTATGAACTTCAAACACGACACTTTCATATAAATCTTTATTTTTACCCGGTTTTAAGCGGTAATCATTTATACCGAAACGTTTTAAAACGGCTTCAACTTGTCCTTTTAAATGATAAAAACCGGTTGCAATTGTTGGTGCTAACCAATTTTCAGGTAATAATTTGCCTGTCATTGTTAAAGATAAATGTTTTTCTTCTTCATACTTACCTTCGCCATATTGATTGTAAACTTTACCAAACTCAAAGAATTTTAAATCCAATTGTCTGCGATTCATATTGTAAGTAACCGATTCCATAGCACTAAACAACAGCGATTGCCGTAAAACACTTAAATCTTGACTCAACGGATTGAGAATTTCAACCGTAGATTTTTCATTGATTTGAGATGATAATGAGATATATTTCGGTGTCGTTAACGAATTAGACATAATTTCGGTAAAACCACGAGAAGACAAAAGGTCAGCTACTATATTTTCAATTTTATAGGAAGCAAATTTGTCAGATGCTTCAACACTGGCATTTATTTTAGAAGAAAAATCGATATTGTTATATCCGTAAACCCGCAATATTTCTTCTACAATATCCGCCGGTCTGGTCACATCAACACGATAAGCAGGAACTATTAAATTTAAACCATGGTCGGTTTCCGAAGCAATCTTAATTTCTAAAGAAGCCAAAATATTTTTAATGATGTTCTTGTCTATTTTATTACCAACCAAAGTATTTAGATATTCATAAGACAATGAAATTTTATGTGGTTCTATTTTGTTGGGATAAACATCTATTAAATCCGTAATAATTTCTGCATCGGCATATTCTTTAATTAAAGTTACCGCTCTTTTTAAAGCATAATCCGTCATATCCGGATCAATACCACGTTCAAATCTAAAGGATGAATCGGTATTTAAGCCATGACGTTTGGCTGATTTTCTGACAGTGACCGGATCAAAATAAGCACTTTCTAAGAAAACATCGGTTGTATCTTCTGTAATACCGGAATCAATACCTCCAAATACGCCTGCAATAACCATCGGCGATTTTTCATTGTAAATAATCAAATCTTCCGGATGTAATTTACGTTCAACACCGTCCAATGTAACCAAAGTATCACCGGATTCAGCAGTTTTAACGATGATTTTGTGTCCATGTATTTTTTCCGCATCAAAAGCGTGTAAAGGTTGTCCTAATTCATGCATCACATAATTGGTAATATCAACTATATTATTAATCGGTGATAGACCAATCGCTTTTAAGCGGTTTTGCATCCATTTGGGTGAAGGTCCGACATTAACATTTTTAATAGTAATACCAACATAACGCGGGCATTTCTCTTTATCTTGAATCTCAATTTGAATAGGACGGGTTTTGCTATCAATATTAAATTTTGAAACGGAAGGGGTATTAAAATTTACATTCACATTACGATGCAACAAACCGGCTCGCAAATCTCTGGCAACTCCCATATGACTCATAGCATCGGCACGGTTAGGGGTTAAACCTATTTCAAAAACTTGATCGGTTTCCACATCTAAAACATCTCGTAATGCCTTTCCTACTTCAAGCGTTTCGTCCAAGACCATAATGCCATCATGATTATCTCCCAAACCCAATTCGTCCTCGGCACATATCATTCCATAACTGACTTCACCTCTAATCTTACCTTTTTTGATTTTAAATTCGTTGTTGTCTTTATCATACAAAACGGTTCCAACAGTAGCCACAGGCACTATTTGTCCTTCGGCTACATTCGGGGCGCCACAAACTATCTGTACAGGCTCACCGGTACCTAAATCTACTTTGGTTACCGACAATTTGTCAGCATTCGGATGTTTAAAAACTTCCAAAACTTTTCCGGTAACCACGCCTTTTAAACCGCCTTTAACAGATTCAAAATTCTCAATACCTTCTACTTCAAGTCCTAAATCGGTCAATAATTCACCGGTTTTTTCCGCTTCCCAATCTATGTCTATAAACTGTTTTAACCAATTATATGATATCTTCATTTAGTATAATTTTAGAAAAACAAATTTACGTCAAAAGTTATAATTATAAAAAATTATATGGGGCTATATTTGAATTTACAATAGTTAAATAATATTCATCTCGGTTAATAACATAATTTTAAACAATAATTTGAATTTTAAAATTAATCATATTAAATTTACAGTCTAAATCTAAAAAAACTCAAATGAAAAAACTCACTTTATTATTACTCATATTCGGATTAGTTTTAATCTCATGCAAAAAAGATAAATCAGAAGACGATACTAATGAGAATCAGGATTTAACAGGATTAATAAAAGCTGTTGAAATGAATGGTTCACCCATTGTTGAATTTTCATATTACGGAAACAGAAAACTCAAAACAAAAAAAATTTATCAGCAAGGCAGCCAAATGACTATCGAGTATGAGTACACCGATAACAAATTATCATCACAAACCGAAAAGTATAACGGCAATATTATTGCACAATATGGATTTGAATATAACAATAACCGTTTAACTCGCGTAATAATAATGGGTGCAACTAATACTTATTGGGAAATGCAATATAATACCGATGGGAAAATCGACACTGCCATTGAGTATATTTCAGGTGGTGAATCTATAAAACATACATTTACATACAGTGGTCAAAATCTTGTCGAAGCTTATAAATTTAACCGATTTGGAAGTATTTGGGAATTGCAATCTCGTATGGTATTTGAATATGACAGCGAGCGCAATCCTTATTTTGATTTAAATATCCCTTTTTCTGAGATTTTAGATGAATTTGCCGATTTTGTCAGTCCCAATAATTTTAACCGTGTTAAAAAATATGATCAAAACAATACACTCATAGACGATACGCAGTATAACATATCATATAATGCCGATAATTATCCAAGTCATATTGAGGAAGTGTCCGGTAGTAGTCAACTAGCTTACGACCTTATATATTATTAGAAATTTGAAATTAACAATACAAAAAAACCGCTTGATTGATTGTCAAGCGGTTTTTTATAATCTTATTTACAAAACATTATGCTTCGCTACCACGTCCAAAATTAATGGGTGGATTTCCTGCTTTTTCATAATCTTTAATAACACCGTGAACGTTTTCAAAGCGTTTGACATTTTCATTCAACGCCCGAACCAAACGTTTGGCATGTTGCGGGGTCAAAATGATACGTGATTTAACCTTTGCCTTGGGAACCCCCGGCATAATGTTGATAAAATCAACAATAAACTCAGATGCCGAATGATTAATAACCGCCAAGTTGGCATAGATACCATCGGCAACATCTTCGGTTAATTCTATATTGATTTGCTGTTGTTGCTTTGGATCGTTCATAATATTTGTTTTAAAAATTAATCTACAAAATTGTTTTGTATTTTATCAATAATCATATTCTCATAATCTTCTTTTTGAGAAACGCTGATGTTTTCATATTCCTTCAAGCCGGTTCCGGCAGGAATTTTTCGACCGACAATCACATTTTCTTTCAAGCCTTCCAAATCATCAACTTTGGCTCGGATAGCAGCTTCGTTCAAGACCTTGGTAGTCTCTTGGAACGATGCGGCAGAAATAAATGATTTAGTTTGTAAGGACGCTCTGGTAATACCTTGCAGTACAGGCGATGCCGTTGCAGGAATCACGTCACGTGCTACGACCAATTTTTTATCTTGACGACGCAAAATGGAGTTTTCTTCACGCAGCTGTCTTGTCGTTACCAACTGACCGGGTTTAAAGTTCTCGGAATCTCCCGGATCTTCTACTACTTTCATTGACGAAATACGGTCATTCTCTTCAATAAAGTCGAGCTTATGAACCAATTCTCCCGGCAAGAAAGTTGTGTCTCCCGAGTCTTCAATCATCACTTTTTGCATCATTTGTCTCACAACCACTTCAAAGTGCTTGTCATTAATTTTTACCCCTTGCAAACGATAAACTTCCTGTACTTCGTTCACCAAATATTGTTGAACGGCAGATGGTCCTTTAATTTTCAAAATATCATTCGGCGTAATAGCACCGTCAGATAATGGGGTTCCGGCACGGATAAAATCGTTTTCTTGAACCAAAATTTGATTCGATAATTTAATCAAATATTTTTTGGTTTCACCGGTTTTAGCCGTTACGATAATCTCACGATTACCCCGTTTGATTTTTCCAAAGGAAACCACACCGTCAATCTCTGACACTACAGCCGGATTAGACGGGTTACGTGCTTCAAACAATTCGGTTACACGCGGTAAACCACCGGTAATATCACCTGCTTTAACCGATTTCCTAGGGATTTTGACCAAAGGTGTACCGATTTTAATCTTTTGTCCGTCTTCAACATTGATACGCGCCCCGAGCGGTAAATTATAAGAACGTAAAACTTCTCCTTTTTTATCAACAATTTTCAAAGTAGGTATCAATTTTTTATTCTTACTTTCGGTAATTACTCTCTCTTCACGATTGGTTTGCTCATCTTTTTCAATTTGATACGTTACACCTTGAATAATATTTTCATACAAAACTTTTCCGGCAAATTCCGAAACGATAACCGAGTTCCAAGGATCCCATTCGGCAATAATTTCACCTTTCAAAACTTTTTCGCCCGGTTTTTTGTACAATTTAGAACCGTAAGGTAACTGATGTGTGCTTAAAACTTTTCCGGATTTTTCACCGATAATTTTCAGTTCAGATGTTCTCGAAATAACAATATCAACATTATCTTCTTCATCTTTAACGGTTTTTAGCTCGTCAATATCAATGATACCGTCAAACTTGGCTGCAATATTGGATTGTTCGGAAACGTTACCGGCAACCCCACCTTGGTGGAAAGTTCTCAAGGTCAACTGCGTACCCGGCTCACCAATAGACTGCGCAGCTACAACACCAACCGCTTCTCCTTTTTCGACCATTTCACCGGTTGCCAAGTTACGCCCGTAGCATTTGGCACAAATACCGTGTTTGGCTTCACAAGTTAAAGGTGAACGTACTTCAACGGATTCAATAGCGGTTTGTTCTATTTTTTCAACGATGTCCTCGGTAAATTCTTCACCGGCAGCTATGATTAATTCATTAGTATCCGGGTCATAAACATCATCTAGTGCTACGCGTCCCAAAATACGTTCTCCGAGTGTTTCAACCACATCGTTGTTTTTCTTAAGAGCCGTTACTTCAATACCTCTCAAAGTACCACAATCATCTTCTCTAACAACTACATCTTGCGATACATCAACCAAACGTCTGGTCAAATAACCGGCATCTGCCGTTTTTAATGCCGTATCTGCCAAACCTTTACGGGCACCGTGTGTAGAAATAAAGTATTCTTGAATAGACAGCCCCTCTTTAAAGTTGGACAAAATCGGGTTTTCGATAACTTCTCCCCCACCGGCTGTTGATTTCTTGGGTTTTGCCATCAAACCACGCATACCGATTAACTGACGAATCTGGTCTTTTGACCCCCTTGCGCCCGAATCGAGCATCATATATACCGAATTAAATCCGGCTTTGTCATTGGTAATACGATTCATCAATATTTCCGTTAATTCGGCATTAGCAGTCGTCCAAATATCAACAGTTTTATTATAACGTTCTTTTTGCGAAATAATACCTTCGGTATATTGCTCTTTGATACTATCCACTTTTTCTTGTGCTTCTGCTACAATACGTTTCTTTTCTTCCGGCACCATAATGTTGCTCAACCCGAATGACAAGCCGCCTTTAAACGCATAGTAATAACCCATTTGTTTAATGGCATCTAAAAATTCAGCGGTTGTAGGAACATCGGTACGTTTTAATATATCGGAAATAATACCTCTTAACGAACCTTTAGTCAAAACTTTATTGATAAAAGGTACACCTTCGGGTTTTACTTCGTTGAACAAAACACGTCCGACTGTTGTTTCAACAATATGTTCATAAGAGTTACCATCATCGTCATAATCGGTAATTTGAACCTTGATACCGGCATGAAGATCTATCTTGTCTTCGTTCAACGCAATTTTAACTTCTTCGGGAGAATAGAAAATCATACCTTCACCACGAACCCCTTTGCGTTGTTTGGTGATATAATACAATCCCAAGACCATATCTTGAGACGGTACGGTAATCGGTGAACCGTTAGCCGGATTCAAGATATTTTGTGAAGCCAACATCAAGAGTTGTGATTCTAAAATAGCCTGCGGTCCCAAAGGCAAATGGACTGCCATCTGGTCACCGTCAAAATCCGCATTAAATGCCGTACAGACCAAAGGATGCAGACGAATAGCTTTTCCTTCTATCAATTTGGGTTGAAATGCCTGAATACCCAAACGGTGCAAAGTCGGCGCCCGGTTGAGCAAAATAGGATGTCCTTTTAAAACGTTTTCTAAAATGTCCCAAACAATCGGGTCTTTACGATCTATAATTTTTTTGGCGGATTTAACCGTCTTAACAACCCCTCTTTCAATCAATTTTCTGATGATAAAAGGTTTGTATAATTCAGCCGCCATATCTTTGGGAATACCGGCTTCGTATAATTTCAAATTTGGCCCGACTACAATGACAGACCGTGCGGAATAATCAACTCGTTTACCCAATAAGTTTTGACGAAAACGTCCTTGCTTACCTTTTAACGAGTCTGATAAGGATTTCAGTGGTCTGTTAGATTCTGTTTTAACTGCCGATGATTTTCGGGTATTGTCAAACAATGAATCAACAGATTCTTGCAACATACGTTTTTCATTACGCAAGATAACTTCCGGTGCTTTAATGTCCATCAAGCGTTTTAAACGGTTGTTACGAATAATGACACGACGGTACAAATCATTTAAGTCTGATGTAGCAAAACGTCCTCCGTCCAAAGGTACCAAAGGACGCAATTCGGGTGGAATAACCGGTATGATATTCATCACCATCCACTCCGGTTTGTTGGGGCGGTTTTCATTTGCCTTACGGAAGGCTTCAACCACTTGTAAACGTTTGAGCGCTTCGGTTTTTCGTTGTTTAGATGTTTCATGGCTGGCTTTATGACGCAATTCGTATGACAATTCATCTAAATCGATCGATGCCAATAAGTCACGAATGGCTTCACCGCCCATTTTAGCAACAAATTTGTTGGGATCGCTATCTTCCAAATACTCGTTTTCAGCCGGCAATTTTTCAAGAATATCTTGGTATTCTTCTTCTGTCAAGAATTGCATTTTTTGTATGGGATTACCTTCCTCGTCAACAGCCGGTCCCGGATTGATTACCACATAACGTTCGTAATATACAATCATTTCCAATTTCTTGGTAGGCAGTCCGAGCAAATACCCTATTTTATTGGGTAATGAACGAAAATACCATATATGAACCACCGGCACTACCAACTCAATATGACCGACACGTTCTCTTCTGACTTTCTTTTCGGTAACTTCTACACCGCAACGGTCACAAACGATGCCTTTATATCTGATACGTTTGTATTTTCCACAAGCACATTCGTAATCTTTAATAGGTCCGAAAATACGTTCGCAAAACAAACCGTCTCTTTCGGGTTTATGGGTTCTATAGTTGATAGTTTCCGGTTTTAAAACTTCACCACGCGAGGCTTTTTTGATGCGTTCGGGTGATGATAAACCAATGGAAATTCTATCAAACTTGATAGTTGTATATTTTTTCTTTTTTGCCATAATTTTTGCTTGTATTAAAATTTATCTGTTTTGTTTTTTTCCAAAACATCATTACCTTCTTTATCTTCCAAACGGACATCGAGTCCCAAACCTTTAAGTTCGTGCATCAACACGTTAAATGATTCGGGAATACCCGGTTCGGGCATAACTTCGCCTTTAACAATGGACTCGTAAGCTTTGGTTCGTCCCATAACATCATCGGATTTGATAGTCAACATTTCTTGCAGGGTATGAGACGCGCCGTAAGCTTCCAAAGCCCAGACTTCCATTTCTCCGAGACGCTGACCACCAAATTGTGCCTTACCGCCCAAGGGCTGTTGTGTAATCAATGAGTAAGGTCCGATTGAACGGGCGTGCATCTTATCGTCAATCATGTGACCGAGTTTCAGCATATAAATAACCCCAACGGTTGCAGGCTGATCAAAACGCTCTCCGGTACCACCGTCATACAAGTGGGTTTCACCGAATTCAGGCAAACCGGCTTCTTTGGTTAAAGCGATGATGTCGTCTTCTGATGCCCCGTCAAAAATAGGGGTAGCGAATTTTTTACCGGTTTTCAGACCAATCCAACCCAATACGGTTTCATAAATCTGTCCGATATTCATACGCGAAGGTACTCCAAGAGGATTCAACACGATATCAACGGGAGTACCGTCTTCCATAAACGGCATATCTTCACGGCGGACAATCTTGGCAACAATACCTTTGTTTCCGTGACGTCCTGCCATTTTATCTCCTACTTTTAATTTACGTTTTTGAACGATAAAGATTTTTGCCAATTTCAAGATTCCGGGGGGTAATTCATCCCCTACACTAATGGCAAATTTCTCACGTCTCAAGTTTCCTTTTAATTGATTCACACGGATTTTATAATTGTTAATCAATTCGGAAATCAACTCGTTAAGGTGTTTATCAGTCGTCCAAGTGCCCAATGTCAAATGTTCAAAATCTTGAACGCTATTTAACATTTTTAGGGTAAACTTCTTACCTTTAGGAAAGATGTCTTTACCCAAATCATTTTTAACTCCTTGAGCTGTTTTACCATTGACTAACGCAAATAATTTTTCTATTAACTTTAAGCGTAAAGATTCATATTTAGCTTCAAAATCTCTTTCGAGTTCTTCTATTTTAACTTTATCTTGTGCTGTTTTACGACGATCTTTGATAGAACGGGTAAACAATTTTTTATCAATAACGACCCCTCGCAAGGATGGTGATGCTTTAAGAGATGCATCTTTAACATCTCCGGCTTTATCACCGAAAATCGCCCGTAAGAGTTTTTCTTCAGGTGTCGGGTCTGATTCACCTTTCGGGGTTACTTTACCGATTAAAATGTCTCCGGGTTTCACCTCAGCACCGATACGAATCATACCGTTTTCGTCCAAGTCTTTAGTCGCTTCTTCACTGACATTAGGAATATCATTGGTTAATTCTTCTTGACCCAATTTGGTATCCCTAACTTCCAAAGCATGCTCAACGATATGTAGCGATGTAAAGTAATCATTTCTAACGACATCTTCCGAAATCACAATTGCATCCTCAAAGTTATAACCGTTCCAAGGCATGAATGCCACACGCAAATTACGTCCTAGTGCCAATTCGCCTTTGTCTGTGGCATAACCTTCGGTTAAAACTTGTCCTTTGATAACGCGGTCGCCTTTTTTAACAATAGGAGTTAAGTTAATGGTCGTATTTTGATTGGTTTTTCTAAACTTAACCAAATCGTAAACTTTTTCATCCTCATCAAAACTAACCAAGCGTTCTTCTTCCGTACGGTCATACTTGATAATGATTTTTTTAGCATCGACATAAGTAACAACGCCTTCGCCTTCGGCATTGATCAAAATACGGGAATCTTGTACCAATTTGCGCTCCATACCTGTCCCTACAATCGGGGCTTCGGGCGTCAATAAAGGTACTGCTTGCCGCATCATATTTGACCCCATTAAAGCACGGTTGGCATCATTGTGTTCCAAGAACGGAATTAAAGATGCTGAAATAGACGCAATTTGGTTAGGCGCCACATCCATATAATTCACTTCTTCTTTATCTACTACAGGGAAGTCGCCTTCTTCACGGGCTACCAAATGATCCGGTATGATATTGCCTTCGTCATCCGTTGGTGTTTCTGCTTGAGCTATTTTCATCCCTTCTTCTTCCTCTGCCGTCAAATATTTGATCGGTTTATCATATTTGACTTTGGCATCTTCAACTTCTCGATAAGGCGTTTCTATAAAACCCATATCATTAACTTTGGCATAAACCGCCAAAGATGAAATCAAACCGATATTCGGACCCTCAGGGGTTTCGATAGGACATAAACGTCCGTAATGTGTGTAGTGAACATCACGTACCTCAAAACCGGCACGTTCTCTGGACAAACCACCCGGTCCTAATGCAGACAAACGTCTTTTGTGTGTAATTTCGGACAAAGGATTGGTTTGGTCCATAAATTGTGACAACTGATTTGTCCCAAAAAAGGATTTAATAACCGATGACAAGGTTTTGGCATTGATCAAATCAATGGGCGTAAAGACTTCGTTATCGCGAACATTCATGCGTTCTCTGATAGTTCGAACCATACGCGCCAAACCGACACCAAATTGTTGTGACAATTGCTCACCAACCGTTTTTACACGTCTATTTGACAAGTGGTCAATATCATCGACTTCTGTTTTTGAATTGACCAACTCAATTAGCTGCTTGGTAATGGTAATAATATCCTCTCGTGTTAAGACTTGTACATCGAGCGGAATATCCAAGTTTAATTTTTTATTGATTCTGTAACGACCGACTTCTCCCAAACTGTAGCGTTGGTCGGAAAAGAATAATTTATCTATAATACCGCGTGCCGTTTCATCATCCGGTGGATCGGCATTACGTAATAATCTATAAATGTATTCAACCGCTTCGCTTTCAGAGTTGGTTGAATCTTTTTGCAACGTATGATAAATAATTGCGAAATCAGACTGCGAGATATCTTCTTTATGTAATAAAACTGTTTTAGCACCGGAATCGAGAATGTCTTGTATATGTTCTTTCTCGATAACCGTATCGCGGTCTAAGATAATTTCATTACGTTCGATGGAAACCACTTCTCCGGTATCTTCATCAACGAAATCTTCATGCCAAGTTTTAAGTAACCGTGCTGCTAATTTTCGACCTATAATTTTCTTTAATCCGGTTTTAGAGACTTTTACTTCATCTGCCAAATCGAAGATTTCTAAAATATCTTTGTCCCGTTCATAACCGATAGCTCTTAATAAGGTAGTAATAGGTAATTTCTTTTTTCGGTCAATATATGCGTACATGACGTTATTGATGTCAGTCGCAAATTCAATCCAAGATCCTTTGAAAGGGATAATACGTGCCGAATATAGTTTGGTACCGTTAGTATGCATGGATTGTCCGAAAAACACGCCCGGGGAGCGGTGTAATTGCGATACAATCACCCGTTCTGCACCATTGATAACAAAAGTACCACGTGGTGTCATATAAGGTATGTTGCCCAAATAAACATCTTGCACAACGGTTTCAAATTCTTCATGTTCGGGATCATTACATTCCAATTTTAAGCGTGCTTTAAGTGGCACACTATAAGTTAATCCGCGTTCTATACATTCGTGAATAGAATAACGGGGCGGATCAACAAAATAATCAAGGAAAGACAATTCGAATTGGTTGCGGGTATCGCTTACCGGAAAATTATCTTGAAAAGTTTTGTATAAACCCTCATTATTTCGATTTTCGGGTTTGGTTTCCAATTGGAAAAAATCTTGGAAGGATTTTAACTGGATAGCTAACAAATCCGGATAATCCGGAATGTTTTTAACAGATGAAAAATTGATTCTGCTACTAGTATCCTTTATAGGAAGTGATTGGGTTTTATTTGTCATATCGGTAGGACAAAATTAAAGGTTATCAAAATGTTAAAACAGCTGAAAATCAGCGCATAAAGAGCATTACATATTTTATATGCAAAATGGTTTAGGTCTATCCCGTTTCATATCGGGAAGACCTAAACCAAAAAAATATTCTATGTTAGAACTACTTCAGCTCTACTTCAGCGCCGGCTTCCTCTAAAGATTTTTTGATGCCTTCGGCTTCATCTTTAGAAATGCCTTCTTTAACAGGTGCAGGCGCACTGTCAACAACCGCTTTGGCTTCTTTAAGACCTAATCCGGTTAACTCTTTTACTAATTTAACAACTGCTAATTTAGAAGAACCGGGAGCTTTAAGAATTACATCAAATTCGGTTTTCTCTTCTGCACCACCTTCTCCACCGCCTGCTGCGGGACCTGCTACTGCAACTGCTGCGGCTGCCGGTTCAATGCCGTATTCTTCTTTCATAATATCGGCTAATTCGTTAACTTCTTTTACGGTTAAGTTAACTAATTGTTCTGCTAATGCTTTTAAATCTGCCATTTTCTATCGTTTTTATAGTTTAATATTTATTTTAAGTAAGTATTTATTCAGACTTCTCTGATAAAGTTTTTAATATACCTGCAATTTTACCACCCCCTGATTTAAGTGCGGAAATAACATTTTTAGCAGGAGATTGTAACAATCCTATTAATTCGCCAAGCAATTCTTCTTTGGATTTGATGCTAACTAATGTGTCCAGTTGATTATCACCTACATAAACAGATTCTTCAATCCAAGCGCCTTTTAAAACGGGCTTTTTAGACTTTTTTCTGAAATTTTTAATGATTTTTGCAGGTTGATTTCCAACATTGGATAACATCAATGCAGAATTACCTTTTAAAACTTCTCTTAATTCGCCAAATTCCTTGTTAGATTGGTCCATGGCTTGTTGCAACATCGTATTTTTAACGACTTGTAACTTGACATCACTACCATAACAAGCACGACGTAAATCGGAAGTTATCTGAGCATTTAATCCTAAAATATCTACGATATAAATTACTTCGTACTCAGATAATTTTTGGGTTAATTCTTCTATTAATTGAGCTTTTTGTTCTCTTGTTCTCATTGATTAGATTTTTAGGGTCTTAATTAGACACTTTTAGGGTCGACTTTAATACCGGGACTCATGGTTGCAGACAAACTGATACTTTTCATATATGTACCTTTAGCTGCAGATGGTTTCAATTTATTTAAAGTAGTTATCAATTCAGCGGCATTTTCTTTTAGTTTCTCAGCAGAAAATGATTTCTTTCCGATAGCAGCATGCACAATACCGGTTTTATCCACTTTAAAATCAATTTTACCGGCTTTTACTTCTTTAACAGCTTTACCCACTTCCATAGTAACTGTTCCGGTTTTAGGATTGGGCATTAAGCCACGTGGTCCTAAAATACGTCCCAAAGGTCCTAATTTTCTCATGACAGCAGGCATAGTGATAATAACATCGACATCTGTCCAACCACCTTTAATTTTTTCAAGGTAGTCATCTAAGCCAACATAATCAGCACCGGCTGCTTTTGCTTCTTCTTCTTTATCGGGTGTTACCAAAGCTAAAACTTTTTTGTCTTTACCGGTTCCGTGCGGTAAGGTTACTACGCCCCGAACCATTTGATTAGCTTTACGAGGGTCCACTCCTAATCTTACGGCAATATCAATAGATTCGTCAAATTTAGCATTAGAAATTTCTTTAACTAATTTGGCGGCTTCTTCCAAAGTATAAACTTTGTTTTTATCTAATTTTGATAATGCTTCTCTTCTTTTTTTGCTTAATCTTGCCATTTTCTAAAATCGTTTTAATTAAAAGGATTATCACCATCAATAGTTAAACCCATTGATCTTGCGGTTCCAGCGACCATACGCATAGCCGATTCAATGCTAAATGCGTTTAAATCGGGCATCTTGTCTTCTGCAATTTGTCTGACTTGTTCCCAAGTGACACTGCCTACTTTTTTTCGGTTTGGTTCGCCGGATCCTTTTTTGATTTTAGCCGCTTCCAACAATTGGACGGCAGCGGGTGGCGTTTTAACGACAAAATCAAAAGATTTGTCTTTATAAACATTAATGGCTACAGGTAGTACTTTACCCATTTTGTCTTGCGTTCTAGCATTAAATTGCTTGCAAAACTCCATGATATTAACACCTGCGGCACCTAATGCGGGTCCAACCGGTGGCGAAGGATTCGCTTGACCTCCCCGAATTTGTAATTTAATTACTTTACTTATTTCTTTTGCCATTTTTGATATGTTTTTTACAAAAAAAACTATTATTTTGGAAGCTTAATAGTTTGATATGCGTAACAGTTTATACTTTTTTTACCTCGAAATATCCTAACTCAAGTGGTGTTTTTCTACCGAAAAATTTAACCATAACAGTTACTTTCTTTCTATCTTTATTCACATCTTCAATAGTACCATCAAATCCTTTAAAGGGACCATCGGTAACGGTTACCGAATCACCAACTTTATAAGGTATCACGATATTGTCATCATTCATAGCCAATTCATCTATCTTGCCAAGAATTCTATTGACTTCTTTTTTACTTAACGGCATAGGATCCCCTCCTTTAACACCGCTTAAAAAACCCATCACACCGGGGATTGATTTTATCACATGCGGTAATTCACCGGACAAATTTGCCTCAATATATATATAACCCGGAAAAAGGGTTTTATCCTTTTGAATACGTTTCCCGTTTCTGATTTGTACTACTTTTTCGGTAGGCACAAGAATATCTCCTACATAATCTTCCAAATGATTACGTTGGATTTCATTTTCAATGAGCTTTTGTATTTTAGCTTCTTTGCCGCTAATCACTTTAACGACATACCACTTTTTAACTTGTTCACTCATCTAATACTAGCTTTTTAACAGCTTATAATAAGCTTGCAATACATATCTGAATATATAATCGACGATTCCGATAAAAATAGAGAATATAGCTGAAAAAATCGCGACTACGATAGTCATTTTATAAACTTCATCCCATTTTGGCCATACGACATGTTTTACCAATTCTTCGTAAGCGCCTTTTACATATTCTATAAAATTTTTAAGCATTGCTATAATTTTAATATTAAATAATATTTTGCACGGGTGGAGAGACTCGAACTCCCGACACCCGGTTTTGGAGACCGGTGCTCTACCAACTGAGCTACACCCGTTTATCAGGAAAATTTAGTTCCCCTAATTTATAGAGAATTTGAAGCCCGATTTCGGGCTTCAAATTTCATAAACTTATATTATAGAACTATATTTAGTCTAAAATTTCAGTTACCTGACCGGCACCAACTGTTCTACCTCCTTCACGGATTGCAAAACGCAAACCTTTGTTGATAGCTACAGGGTAAATCAACTCAACTTCAATGGTTAAGTTATCACCGGGTAATACCATTTCAACACCATCAGGTAAGTGAATTTCACCTGTAACATCAGTTGTTCTTAAATAGAACTGCGGACGATAGTTATTATGGAATGGCGTGTGACGACCACCTTCTTCTTTTTTCAAGATATAAACCTCAGCTTTGAATTTTTTGTGAGGAGTGATAGAACCGGGCGCAGCGATAACCATACCACGACGGATTTGGTTTTTATCGATACCACGCAATAACAAACCTACGTTATCTCCGGCTTCTCCACGATCTAATATTTTACGGAACATTTCAACTCCGGTTACAACTGATGTTAATTTTTCATTGCTGATACCTAAAATCTCAACAGGATCTCCTGTATTGATTACACCGGTTTCAATACGTCCGGTAGCAACAGTACCACGACCGGTAATTGAAAATACATCTTCAATAGGCATCAAGAAAGGCTTATCAGTATCTCTTTCAGGTTCGGGAATCCATTCATCAACAGCATCCATTAATTCTTCAACTGTTTTAACCCACTTATCTTCGCCGTTCAAAGCACCAAGTGCAGAACCTTGGATAACGGGCGTATTATCACCATCATATTCATAGAAACTCAACAAGTCGCGAATTTCCATATCGACTAATTCCAATAATTCTTCATCATCAACCATATCCACTTTATTCATAAACACCACAATTTTAGGCACACCAACCTGACGTGCTAAAAGTATATGTTCACGAGTTTGTGGCATAGGACCATCTGTAGCGGCAACAACTAAAATAGCACCATCCATTTGCGCAGCACCTGTTACCATATTTTTAACATAATCGGCGTGACCCGGACAATCAACATGTGCGTAGTGTCTCTTTTCCGTTTCGTATTCTACGTGAGCCGTATTGATTGTAATCCCTCTTTCTTTTTCTTCGGGAGCATTATCAATAGCATCAAAGTCTTTTTTTTCAGCAAGACCTTTGTTTGCTAAAACTTCTGTAATTGCAGCGGTCAATGTAGTTTTACCGTGGTCAACGTGACCAATAGTACCTATATTAACGTGCGGTTTGGTTCTTTCGAATTTTTCTTTAGCCATAATACTAATTTTTAATCTTTATTTTTACTTTATTAAGCTCTCCTTAGAGCCAATGACGGGATTTGAACCCGTGACCTCTTCCTTACCAAGGAAGCGCTCTACCCCTGAGCTACATCGGCCTTACGGTAGAGCGGGAGACGGGATTCGAACCCGCGACATTCAGCTTGGAAGGCTGATGCTCTACCAACTGAGCTACTCCCGCAAAAGCTTTTTTTTACTTTCAGGTTACTTTAACACCCGAACATCGCCGGAAGAGCTACTCCCTTTTTGTGGTGAGGGAAGGATTCGAACCTCCGAAGCTTGCGCAGCAGATTTACAGTCTGCCCTCGTTGGCCACTTGAGTACCTCACCATATTGTAAATATTTCAATTAAGAGCCGATGGAGGGACTCGAACCCACGACCTGCTGATTACAAATCAGCTGCTCTAGCCAGCTGAGCTACATCGGCATCACGTTCTTGTAACGGGTTGCAAATTTATAAACATTTTTTTAAACTGCAAAGAAAAAAATAAGTATTTTTTTAAAATATTTTTTATCCGTTTTTTTTGTTTTTGCAAAAGTAAAGTAATTATTGATTTCAACCAAATTAAACCATTTTTATTTTTTATAAATTTACAATACCATTATAAACATAAAACAAATAAGAAAAGTTCGCTATTTTTCAATAAAAAAACATACAATTAAATTACAAGATATGAAAATTATTTTATTGTTGAAAATATCCACTCGAAATTAGCAAAATTGGATAAATAACCATGCATATGTCTTTTTTTGTATGTTAAAACTCTACTTTTTTTTAGGAATAATTTTTTCAATTTTTGAATGCATTTTTTTAGATTTCATTTTAATCATTTTGCTGTTGGTGTTAAGCATTTTATCTGATGGTGAAATGTATTTAATACCAAGATTTAAGCCTCTTAAAATAAAGAGCATACCGACCAAAGCAACGGCATACGGAATCAGTTTATTGATATTATTTCTGACTTTTACCGATACGAAGTTGCCGAGATAAATAGCCAAAGTCATCATTGGTGCGGTTCCCAGTCCGAATATAGCCATATACAAAGCGCCCATTAATGGGGCGCCGGTTGCCATAGCACCGACCAGTGCGATATAGACTAATCCGCAAGGTAACAAACCGTTAAAAAATCCAATCACATAAAACCCAAGTGTGGAGCGTTTTTGCAGATAATTGCTCAATGAATTTTTTACAAAATACACAAATTTGTTCCATCCTACTAAAGGTTTTAAATTCAGCACTTTGCTTGCCGGTACAAATGCCAAAATAACCATGACAATGCCCAATATCAAAGATACTTTTTGTTGAAAGCCAACGAGTGAAATACCTTTACCCAAATACCCGAAAACCAGCCCGATTAGTGCATAAGACGTCATTCGTCCTAAATGATAGAGCAAGGTTTGTAAGCTCATTTTAGCTTTATTGTTACGGTCAACCGGTAGGATAAACGCAATGGGACCGCACATACCCAAGCAGTGAAAACTCCCCATTAGACCTAGTAATAGCGCTGTAAGCAGAATACTCATAAAGTATTAATTTAAAGTCATTTTTTGTTCGATGCGGTAGGGTATTTCATTGAATATCCAATCGACAATCACGTCCCATCGACCGGAAATCAATTGGTCATGATTAATTATCTGCCGACTCTTTTCGTCAAGTTCTAATAAAATTTCTTGATCAAGCTTTGAATTGTCAGGTTTATATAATATAATTTTACCTTCTGCTTTTTGGACGTAGGGAGGAAATTCTATTATCAAATTTTTGTTTTTTTGAAATATTTTAACCGACACGCGCATAGTATCAGCATTTTGTCGTTTTTTGATGACATCACCATATGCCAATTCTTTTTCATAATAATCTTTAGTCACAAGTTCATTAGTTTTAAGTTCTTTAAAAGATCTATAAAAGAAAAACAAAAAAACAAGTATAAAAGTGATATAAAACAATAAGATGCTCCAACCCCAATTTAATTTAAATTTTCTCATAATTTATTTATTAAAGCCGGTTATTAATGATAGCAAATAACCGGCACATATTTTTATTCTTAATAATTCTATCTAGCAACCGGAGCTATAAAGACGGTCTTATAGCTATCGAGTAATTTGTTTTTATTGTAAACACCTAATTTAATTAGATGCTTACCATGGAATTTGTTTTTGGGTAAATGAACAAATATCATAAATTGTTTAATTTCTTCTTTACCTAAATCTAAGCTATTATTAGGAACTGCCGTGATTAATTTTCCATCTTTCGGTTCTATTAATTCAATTTTTAAATTTTTATACGGATGACTACTTTTATTTATTAGAGTCGTTCTGTATGAATTTTGAATATTTCCATCCGGTAATTCTGAAAAAACCTGTCCTCGTGTTCTTATTATTTTTAATTCGACTGATGATCTATTTGCAAACAAGTATACAAATATACCTAATAAAGCTGTTAATATTAATGTATAAAATTTAACTCGAGTGGTAAATAATTTACTGTGTCCTTCCTCAATACTAACTTTAGATGCGTATCGAATCAAACCGCGTGGTTTTCCTATGGCATCCATAGTGGCATCACAAGCATCGATACAAGCGGTACAGTTAATACATTCGAGTTGCGTACCATTACGTATATCTATACCGGTTGGGCAGACCAGCACACATTGTTTACAATCAATACAATCACCGAAACCTTCGGCTTCACGGTCTTGTCCTTTGCGCAACGGTCCACGTTTTTCGCCTCGTTTATAATCATAGGCAACCATAATGGTGTTTTCATCTGTCAAGACCCCTTGTAAACGTCCGTAAGGACAAGCAATGATACAAACTTGCTCTCTAAACCAAGCGAATACAAAGTAAAATACTGTGGTAAATGCCAAATAGATCAACCAAGCTTTTACATCGGCAAAAGGGTGTTTCCAAAAATTAATGACATAATCCGAACCGGCAACATATGCCAACATGACACTTGTTATAATCAATGAAACTAAATAAAAAACCCCCCATTTGAGTCCGCGTTTTCTGATTTTTTCGGCATTCCAAGGCATACGATCCAATTTGATTTGCTTAGGTCTATCGCCTTCAAAAAAGTATTCAATTTTACGGAATAACATTTCCATAAAAATAGTTTGCGGGCATAACCAACCACAAAAAATTCGACCGTAAACAACCGTAAATAATACCAAAAATACAACTGAAATTACTGTAGCCAATGCCAACAAATAAAAATCTTGTGGAAAAAACGGCTTTCCGAAAATATGAAATTTACGCCCGAGAATATCAAAAAGCATAAACTGCTCTCCGTCAACTTTAATAAATGGACCAATGATAAAAGCTATTAAAAGAACAATACTCAATATGGTTCTGTTGGTATAATGCCTGCCTTTAGGTTTTTTCGGATGGATCCAGTTTCTTAAGCCTTCTTCATTAATCGTTCCGATATGATCTCTAAAACTCTCATTGTTATTTGTATTCATTTTAAATAATTTTTTGAATCAAAATAAAGCAGTTTGGCTATCAAACTGCTTTATTTTAAAGTAGTTCTATTGAATATTAGCTTTTGTTACAAGGTTGTCCTTCCGGCGCTTTTGGTTTAGCCGGTTTAGTACCTTGTAATGAAATAACATAGCTGGCTACTTTTTGTACGTTGTCAATTCCTAACTGTTTCCACGATTGCATTCCATTATTTGCTCCGTTGTAAATGGTTTTAAAAACATCTTTTATGTCACAACCGTAAATCCAAGTATTATCGGTTAAGTTGGGACCAACTAAGCCACCACCGTCGGCTACGTGACAAGCAGCACAATTTTTAAGATATATTTTTTTTCCTTCTTCTAAATCGTTTTTATCAGTTAATAGTTTAATCGTGTTGAAATCAATTGATTTTTCTTTCTTTTCTAATTCTTTTTTTTGTGCTTCAGCTTTAGCTACTTCACGTTTAAACTCATCATACTGACTATCATTTCCTTGCACTGTATAGTAAAAGATATAAAATACCGAAATAATAATGGTAATAATAAATCCGGCAGTCCACCATGGCGGTAGCGGATTATTCAATTCTTGAATGCCGTCAAAATTATGATCTAATTTTACGGAACTTTCTTGTTCTATGGGTGTGGCTTTGGTCAGTTTTTTTAAAAGTCTGTCAAAAGCCGATTCATTCTTTTTTGCCATAATCTGTATCGTTTTGGTCGTTTAACGGAAAATTTTTTAGTTCATCAATATGTTTATCTGACACCCCAAAAACGTAAATTAGTACCATTATCATAATGATAGTAAATAATACAATGGGAAAAACACCAAAAAAGTTCAACCCCGGATGCGATGCCAGATAATCTTTGATATGACTAATCATATATTAGTTTTTAGCGGTTTCAACTTTTTTAGTTGTGTCTGTTCCTAATCGTTGCAAATAGGCGATTAATGCAACAATTTCTTTTTTACTCAAATCTACCTTTTGTTTACCAAAGGCTTTTTCATAAGCTACAGTTTCCTTAACATTGTTAGCTTCTAAATCAGCCACTATCTCTTTGGCTTGCTTTTCTAATAATTTAGGAGCATTGGCTATGTACTCATCGGTATAATACTCCGTACCATCAGCAAGTTTGGTGCCTAGTTTTCGTAGAGTTTTCATTTTAGCCTGGATATTTGAAGCATCCAAATCATTGGTTAATATCCAACGATAATTAGGCATAATTGAACGATCTATCATAGAACCGGGTTCGTACATATGAGTAAAATGCCATAAGTTAGGTCGTTTTCCACCTTCACGAAGTAAGTCCGGACCGGTTCGTTTAGATCCCCATTGAAATGGACGGTCATAAACATATTCACCGGCTTTGGAATAAGGTCCGTAACGTTCTACTTCACTACGGAAGGGTCTAATCATCTGTGAATGACAGTTGTAACAACCTTCACGTACATATATATCACGACCTTCCAATTCCAGCGGTGTATAAGGTTTTACACTAGCTATTTTCGGGATATTAGAATCAATAAATATAGTCGGAATGATTTCAACAGCACCGCCTATTGCTGTAGCAATTAAAGCGAGAACCGTAAATAAAACACCACGTCTTTCGAGCCAATTGTGAAAATCTTCTCCTTTTTGACGAGCTGCCGGAATAGGTTCTAGTGGTAATGCTTCGTCAGCTGTATCCTCAACGCTATGTCCTTGAACCGTTTTAATCAAATTATAAACCAGAATTAAAGCTCCGGTTAAGTATAAGGTGCCGCCTATGGCGCGCATGTAATGCATAGGTAAGATTTCAGTTACAGTATCCATAAAATCTCCATATCTTAAATACCCCTTATCATCAAAATCCTTCCACATAATTGCTTGTAACCATCCTGCAACATACATTGGAATAACGTATAATAAAATACCAATAGTACCAATCCAGAAATGGTAATTAACCAATTTTTTAGAATACAATTTGGTTTTATACAATCGCGGTACCATCCAGTATAGCATTCCCATAACCATAAAACCATTCCATCCCAGTGTTCCAACGTGAACGTGTGCTACAATCCAATCGGTAAAATGCGCAATAGCATTTAATGATTTAAATGACAACATCGGTCCTTCAAAAGTACTCATACCATAAGATGTTATTGCTACTACAAACATTTTTAAGATAGGATCTTCTCGTACACGGTCCCATGCACCGCGTAGAGTTAGTAAACCATTGATCATACCACCCCAAGACGGGAAAATAAGCATAACTGAAAAAATGGTTCCCAATACTTGTGCCCATTCAGGTACTGCTGAATAAAGTAAATGGTGAGGACCTGCCCAAATATAAATAAAAATTAAGGACCAAAAGTGAATAATCGATAATCTGTATGAATAAATAGGACGTTTGGCGGCTTTAGGTACAAAATAATACATTAAACCTAAAATAGGTGTGGTTAAGAAAAACGCAACAGCATTATGTCCGTACCACCACTGCACCACAGCATCTTCAACACCGGAGTAAGCAGAATAACTTTTGGTTAGTGTAGCAGGTAAGCTTAAATTGTTAAAAATATACAACATGGCAATAGTTACCGCCGTTGATAAGTAGAACCAAATAGCAACATAGATATGGCGGACACGTCTTCTGACAACGGTCATCACCAAATTAACGGTAAAGACAACCCAAACTAAAGCCACTAAAATATCAATAGGCCATTCCAATTCTGCATATTCTTTACTTTGAGTGATACCTAATGGTAATGTTATAGCTGCTAGTACTATGATCAATTGCCATCCCCAGAAATGAATACGACTTAATGTATCATTAAACATTCGTGTTTTGAGTAAACGTTGCGTACTGTAATAAGCACCGGCAAAAATACCGTTACCTACAAAGGCAAAAATGGCAGCGTTGGTATGTAAGGGACGTAAACGTCCATAGCTTAACCATGATATGCCATCCATATAATGTGGAAACCAATATAGGTAGGCAACCATGAGTCCAATTGTAAAAGCCGTAATTCCCCAGACAACAGTTGCCCACGAAAACAGTTTTACAATTTTGTCATCATAATAAAATTTCTGTTTTTCCATACAATTTAATTTTGGTTAATTATTTAAAGTTGTTTGTTCTTTATTTTCTTCTTCATTAAATTCGTCTAGTACCATTCTGACTGACGGTGTATAAGTGTCTTCATATTGACCGTTTTTAACAGAAGATAAAAATAAAATCAAAAAGACTAAAGCGATAATCAAACTGACAAAAATGGTTAAATATAGCGCAATCATAAATCTATCTTAAACTTCACAAAAATACAAATAATTATAAAATACCAAAAAATCTTTTTTGATATGAATATTTGAGTTTCAAATTTTTAGCATATTTGTATCGTTTTTAATATTAACTTATGATTTTGTGTGTTTTTTATGAATTTTTATAAAAAAAAGACCGCATAATAGCAGTCTTTATAGTATTAAAAAAAAATTTATGCATTAAAATTTTGCATTAAAACCCAGTCCGAAAACTTCTTTTAACTGAATATCTTGTAAAGCATTGTCGTCATATAGCAAATTAATACCGAAATTAGCACTGATATATTTGTTAACTGTCATTACCATATTCATTTGATAATCAACATCTACATTTTCCGGATGGTCTAAATAGTTACTATATAAACCAAGTATATTTTCCATTGATATGTTTTTCATCAAATTAAATTTATAGTATGCGTTGATGGCCATACCGAGTTCATAACGTAAGTTTTTGCCGGGGTCCACGCCATAAGCACCTGCAGCAGACAAGGCATCGTCCATAACCAGTGTTAATTTGGAAGTTGCCGGAGCAAAGTTTACTTTTAAGTTATCCGATTTTTTCCACAACATACCGGGACCGAAACTTAAATAAGCCGGCGCAAACAATTTGGAAGTCGTAATTTTGGGCGTTACACTATAATCGTAACCATCTGTCATTTGGGTTATAAAATTACCGAAAAATGAATAATACCATAATTTAGACGCTTGATGACCATACGTCGAATTAATTTCGAAACGATCATCTGTTTTTTTAGTCAAATCATTGATATGACTCAAACCGTAAGCAATAATCAATTTGGTATCCCAAACATTTTTACTTTTTTTGTAATTAAAATTGTAATTAATTAAGCCATTAAGTGCTAATGAATTTTCTCCTCCTTTGATCCAATTGTCAAATGAAGCTTGATTGAACATCAAACTAATGTCACCATTATTATTCCAACCTTCTTTAACTTCTTTTTTGTCTTGGGCGTTTATCATTAAACTTCCCATAATTAATAATGTAAAAAATAATTTTCTCATTTTCATCGTGTTTTAAAATTTTATTTTTGCAAAAATATAAAAAAAAAGCAAATTTTAGGTTTGTTTTTAAATTTAAACACTTATTAGTCTTAAAAAAATAAAAATACACAAGTTTATAACATAAAAATATCTTTTCCTTTTATGAGTTTAACTTTATAATCGTAGGTTTTATTTTTAGAAGTTTTAATTTTAAAGATCAAAACGTTTTTATCCGTTTCCATTCCGTCTTTTTTTTGTGTAGTTGTTTCAAAAATATAACTTCCGGGGTCCAATGTTTTATGCAGTAAATAATTATGACCGGTATCGTAGTTTTTGAGTAAAAATTTATCTATTTCAAAAGACAAATTATTGTTTTTAAATTGGACCGCTTCCAATTGTACCGGTTTAGACAACATAAATTTTACCGTAAACTTTTCTATAATAGGGGCGCCTTCTACGCCCGGGAACACCGTTTGTTCTTCAGCTTTATTAATGGTAATAATATCTGATAGACAACTGAAATTTAACAATCCCAATAAAGTAATCAATACAATTTTTTTCATATGCTTATTATTTTTCTTTTATATTCATTTTAAAATATTCTCGAGCAAAAATCTCTACTTCATTATACCAATCCTCCCCGAATTTTCTAATTAGAGGTTCTTTTAAAAATTTAAACAAAGGCACTTGTAATTGTTTACCTAGTTCGCAAGCACTGCTACAAATATCCCAACGATTATAATTAACAGCTAGAAATTCACCATAATCTTTAACTCTTACAGGATATAAATGACATGAAATCGGTTTTTTCCAACCTATTTTTTCTTTATTATAAGCAACTTCTATTCCACATTGGTAAATACCATTTTCATCTTGTGTTACATAGGCACATTCTCTATCGTTAACCAGCGGCGTTGTTAAGTCACCTTCTTGGTCAATAACATATTTTCCTTGCTGTTTGATAGCTGCACGTCCTTCCGGCGTCAAGTATGGTACGATTTGGGGATAAATGCGATCTAAAATGGCTTTTTCTTCTTCTAAAAGCGGGGCGCCGGAATCGCCTTCGATACAGCATATGCCTTTACATGACTGCAAGTTACAGACAAATTCTTGTTCAAACAAATCGTCAGTGATTATAGTTTTTCCTATTTGAAACATTTCTTTTATTGGTTAATTGGCAATATGATTATTTGTTTATTTGTTTTTTTAGATTATTTAAAATGCTCTCTACAAACTTTTTATATAACTTTTCAATAATTTTTCAATAGCTTTTCTAACGGCTTTATGTTTGCCGATAAAATAATTTGTCATAATGGAAAAACTATAATAT
>JALWLE010000030.1 GCA_026996605.1 Flavobacteriales bacterium | reverse complement strand
AACAGCATTTTTGTTCCAAAATCCTTTTAAAATCAGAAACCACCAACACTTAACACAATCTTTAAAATGATAATACGTGCTATTTCGGTGAAAATATACCATTTTTCAGTGAGAATTAACATTTAAAAAATTTAACAAAATACTTGAATGTTAAAATTTTAACATTTATATTTGAAGTTTAAATTGGTAGTTATGAAATTTTCAAGGTTTTACTTTTTGTTTTTTGTTATTTGGTGGCATTTTTTTACAATTCCCGCACTAGCACAACAAACTGAATTAGATAGCCTGAAAATAAAATTATCAGAAGCAAAAACAAGAAATGATAGTATATTATTAATAATAAAATTATCTAAGATTTATTACACTTCTTCACTAGATAAAGATTTTGACAAGGCAATTCAGTTTCTTAACAATAATATAGAGAAAATTTCTGACCCATATATTAAAGGAAGTATTTTTCAAATAAATGCTTTAAAAGCATTAGACAATAAAAAATACAATATAGTCATTAAGAACGGTTTAGAAGCTTTAAAAAAATTTGAAACAGCTAAAGACACCTTGCCAATTGGTGAAACAACAAACATGTTGGTTAAGAGTTATATTACATTAGATAAAATTAAGGAAGCACAAAAATTATATGATAAATACAAACAACGTATACCTTTAAAATATAAGTATTTAATACTTATGAAATTAGCAAAAAAATACATATCTATTTCAGAATATAATAAAACCAAAAATTTACTAAATGAAGCTTTTATAATAGCTCACCAATTAGAAAATCAACAATACATTGGAAAAGCCCTATACAGAATCTCACAACTTAATTTAACATTTAAAAATTATAAAGAAGCAGAATTAAAAGCTATCCAATCTCTTAAAATGTTAGATAAAAATAAAAATATATTGTTATATGGAGCTGCTTATCATAATTTAGCTGAAATATTAGAAAGAGAAGAAAAATATAATGTAGCAATTAAATATATGGATTCTGCATTAGCATGTTATACCGGACACCCAATATCCATAGCAATTATATTAAATAAAAAAGCTTTTACGTTAATTCAATTGAATAAACTGGAAGATGCTAAAAAAACAGTTGAAAAAGCTATTGAATTAAACAAAAAAACAAATAATAATTATTCATTAAGCTTTGCTTATTCTACCCTCGCTAGTGTTCTTTTCTCTATAGATAAAAGTGATCCTAAAGCAATTTTTTATATGAATAAAGCTATTAAAAATGCTCGCAAACATAAAATTAAGGATTTAATTAAAGCTTCTAATTATAATTTAAGCAATATGTATTATGCTAATGGACAATATAAAAAAGCTTATGATAAATTAAAAATAGCATTCAAATATTCGGATAGCATTTATAAAGATAAAATTATTAAAGATGTAAAAGACATCGAAACCAAATACCAAACCGAAAAAAAAGAACGAAAAATTGCCCAACAACAAAATATTATCAAAGCCAAAGAACTGGAAACCCAAAAAGCCCGTACCAGAAATTTACTGTTGATAATAGGACTGTTGTCGGCATTACTCATTGCCTTTTTTATATGGCGACGCTATAAAGCCGAAGCCAAAGCCAAACGTATCATTAGCCAACAAAAAACCGTCATTGAAGAATTGCAAAAAGAATTACACCACCGTATTAAAAACAACTTGAATATCATCGATGCTTTTGTCGATGAGATTATAGATGATTATGACGCTGACAACGAACTAAAAAAGAAATTGCAAGAGTTGCAAAACCGGATATACAGTATCAAAGAAGTGCATACGCAACTCTATAAAAATGCTGATATAAATAATATTGATGTCAAAAAATATATTGACGAATTAGCCAATAAAATAGCTGCTACCTACAAAAACAAAAATGTCAACATCAAACAACAAATAAAAGATGATCTGAAACTTAAAGGTGACAAATCTTTTGTTGTTGGATTAATTGTCAATGAGTTTTTAACCAACTCATTTAAATATGCCTTTGAAAAAAACGGTGAAATACAAGTGAAAATGAGTGAAACGGATGATAATTATATTCTTCAATTATCAGATAACGGTAAGGGGCTGCCCAAAAATTTCAATATCAAAACCATTGGCTCTTACGGGCTACGCATCATGTTACTCTTATCAAAACAACTCAAAGGTACTTTTGATTTAAAAAGCCGTAACGGTGTACATTTAACCATACAATTTCCAAAAGCATAACATATGAAAGCACATATCCTGATTGTAGAAGACGAAGCCATTTTGTACGAAAAGCTTTGAAAAAACTTAAGACTATTTAAACATAACCCCTTATAAATTTGATTAGTTAGATATGTTAAAAAAACAACATTTTGTTCCAAAATTCTTTTTGAATCAGAAATCAACAACACTTAATACTAGCTTTAAAATGATAATATATGATATATTGATGAAAATATATCACTTTTCAACGAAATTAGTATTTAAAAAAATTAACAAAACACTTGAATGTTAAAATTTTAACATTTATATTTGAAGTTTAAATTGGTAGTTATGAATTTTTTAAGGTTTTATTTGTTGTTTTATGTTATCGGGTGGTTATTTTTTACAATTCCTGCATTAGCACAACAAAGTAAATTTGACAGTTTAAAAAAACGCTTGTTAAGTGAAAATGCACGCGCACAAATAGAAACTTATTTAGACATTTCAGAACAACCTATTCCTCGTGATACGGCAATATTATACTTAAATAAAGCCCTTGAAAATGCCAAAAAAATTCAGTTTGATTCTATTTACCCGATTCAATTTGCCTTAGCAGCATCCTATTACGTTAAAGGTGATTTACAAAATGCTAAAAAAGAAATTAGAAAAGGATTAAAAACATATGAGTTTACTAAAGACCCACCAAGCACCTTAGGTCATATAAATATGCTTTTGGGTGTTTTTAATGAAGCCCTTAATAAAGTTGACTCAGCTAAATATTATTATGATAAAGTTTTAACTAATCTTAAAGACAGAAAAACGAATAGAGCCAAAGATATTTTATCAACTACTTATACCAATTATGCTAATTTATATCTAAAATCCGGTGATTATAAAAAAGCCATTGAAATTTATCTTAAAGCAGACAAATTAAGTAAAGAAACCGGTGATATTAAAAACCGTATTATCACCCTCAATAATATAGCCGGTTGTTTTAAAGAAATCAATCAATATGATAAGGCTATCTTTTATTTTAATGAAGCCTTAAAACTGGCTCAACAAACCAATGATGCACAAAATATTGCCGGTATAAATATTGGTCTCGGACAAATTTATCTGCTAAAAAATGAGTTTGATAAAGCACAAACAAGTTTTCTTAAAGCTGAAAAAATTTTAAAAAAAATTGGTTTTAAAAATCTTTTAAGTATTGTTTATCAAGGATTAGCAGAAGTGTATATACACAAAAAGGATTATAAAAAAGCTAAATTTTATTCTGATAAAGCCTTAAAAAACATAAACGAATTACATGATGATTTTACTAAAGTCAGTGTTCTATTGACCGGTGGCTTATTAGATAAAGCCAACAAACAATATCAAAAGGCTCTTAAAAAAATAGATCAGGCGTTGAATATTGCTCAAAAAAACAATTACTTAGACCTTGAAAAAAAATGTCTTAAAGAAAAAATTGATATTTTAAAAATACAGAAGAAAGTAAAATTATTACCGCCACTTTATGAAAAATATATCAGCCTAAAAGATTCCATATTAAACAAAGAAAAAATAAAATCTATAAATGATATAGAAACCAAATACCAAACCGAAAAAAAAGAACGGAAAATAGCCCAACAACAAAATATTATCAAAGCCAAAGAACTGGAAACCCAAAAAGCTCACACGAGAAATTTACTTTTGATAATGGGGTTGCTGTCAGCATTACTCATCGCTTTTTTAATTTGGCGCCGTTATAGAGCTGAAGCCAAAGCCAAACGTATCATTAGCCAACAAAAAACCGTCATCGAAGAACTGCAAAAAGAATTACACCACCGTATTAAAAACAACTTGAATATCATCGATGCTTTTGTCGATGAGATTATAGATGATTATGACAGTGACAACGAACTGAAAAAGAAATTACAAGAGTTGCAAAACCGAATATACAGCATCAAAGAAGTGCATACGCAACTCTATAAAAATGCTGATATAAATAATATTGATGTCAAAAAATATATTGACGAATTAGCCAATAAAATAGCTGCTACCTACAAAAACAAAAATGTCAACATCAAACAACAAATAAAAGATGACCTGAAACTTAAAGGTGACAAATCTTTTGTTGTTGGATTAATTGTCAATGAGTTTTTAACTAACTCATTTAAATATGCCTTTGAAAAAGACGGTGAAATACAAGTGAAAATGAGTGAAACGGATGATAATTATATTCTTCAATTATCAGATAACGGCAAGGGGCTGCCCAAAAATTTCAATATCAAAACCATTGGCTCTTACGGGCTTCGGATTATGTTACTCTTGTCTAAACAACTCAAAGGTACTTTTGATTTAAAAAGCCGTAACGGCGTACATTTAACCATACAATTTCCAAAAGCATAACATATGAAAGCACATATCCTGATTGTAGAAGACGAAGCCATTTTGTACGAAAAGCTTCGAAAAAAACTGATCAAAGAAAACTATTCGGTTGCCGAATACACACCCAGTGTAGAAGACGCCATAGCCGAAATTAACCGCCAACGACCGGATATCGTATTACTGGATATCAACCTGCAAGGAGATTATACGGGATTAGACTTGGGAAAAATGCTTTTTGATGACTACAAAATTCCCTTTATTTATGTTACCGAACGGGCAGATAACCAAACTTTTTATGAAGGATTGCAAACCAACCACGAAGATTTTGTGGTAAAGGAAAACAACAAATTAAATATCGAAGATATACTCAGAAAAATACAGACGGTTTTGCATAGGCACAAAACCAAACCCAATCCCCCCATCAAAGAAGGTTTATTGGTTTATACCGATTATATCTACAAATTAAAAGAATTAGGACATCAGGATGTATCTCAAGTTCCTTTAAAGTTTGAAGATGTGGCCGTCATCACTCGTAATACGGATGAAAAAGATGAAGAACTTAGCAAAAAATCCGGTAAATCTGTTTATAAAAAAGTTGATACCAATTATGCACAAGTTGTTACGTGGGATAATGAACGATACTATATTAGAGGTAATCTCTCATCCATACTAAAAACTTTGCCCTATTATTTTGTAAGAATCAGTGATCATTCCATAGTAAACATCAAAGATGAAATACTAACCGGCAGGATCAACGGTAAACGCCTGAAAATACGCAACAAAGTATATCAAATATCAGAGCGTTATAAAACCGAATTAGAAAAAAGATTAGAAGTGCTTTATCAGATGTATAAGTAGCGTTTCATTTACAAAAAAAAGTAAAATTTCTCTTAATGAATATTAAAGAAAAAGGAACTCGAGACGAAATTCTCACGTTCTTTTTAATAAAAATTAAAAAGAGGCTGCCCTTTCAAGACAGCCTCTTTATGATTTTTTAAGATAATCATCATTTATTAGTAATTCCAACCATTTCTTCCAACATATCGGTTGTAATGGATTTGGGTCTTTCAATTGGGTATCCTAAAGCTCTATCCCAAATTATATTGGATAATACCCCAATAGAACGTCCTATCGAAAATAATACGGTATAGAAATCATATTCTTTAACTCCGTAATGCCACTGAACCACACCTGATTGTGCATCGACATTAGGCCAAGGATTTTTGGCTTTACCATGTTCTTGTAAAATACCAGGAACTACGTCATATAATGCCGACACATATTTAAACAACGGATCATCAGACATATGTGTTAAACAAAATTCTCTTTGAACCGTGTATCTGGGATCCGTTTTACGTAAAACTGCATGTCCGTAACCCGGAATAACTTGACCACTGTTTAAAGTATCCCATACATATTTTTCTAATTCTTTTTTGTCCGGAACTTTATCTCCAAACTTATCATAAAGTTTTTGTAACCAACGTAGTACTTCTTGATTGGCCAAGCCGTGCAGAGGTCCGGCTAAGCCATTAATCATACCGGAAATCGCATAATACACATCTGATAATGAGCTGGCAATCAAATGTCCGGTATGAGCACTCACGTTTCCGGCTTCATGGTCAGCATGAATTATAAAATACATTCTAGACACATCATCATATGGAGCATCTTTTCCCATCATATAGGCAAAATTAGCTCCTAAATCCAAAGTAGGATCCGGATAACGATGTCCGCCTTTAGGATTATAAAGTTTATTGTAAATATAAGCTCCTATTAAAGGAATTTTAGCCAATAAATTTGTAGCATCTTCATAAGTCGGATCCCAATAATCCATTTTACTAATACCTTGACGGTATTTAACGTTAAATAACGATTCACGCTCCAAACTCATAACGGCAGCAGACATAATAGCCATAGGATGACTTTCACTTGGGAATGAATCAATCACATCCCAGACATATTTAGGTATAATACGACGATTATTCATGTCCATAATCAAAGCTTCTACTTGCTGTTGATTAGGAATATCACCGGTTAACAACAGATAATATAAACCTTCAACATAGGGCATCTCCGCTCCTTTGGGCTTAGGTAATTTTTCAAAGACCTCGGGAAGTGTATAACCTCTATACCTAATACCTTCATAAGGGTCTAAATATGAAATATCGGAAATTAAACTTTTAATTCCACGCATTCCGCCAATAATTTGACCGGCTTTTACTTGATCAACTACCACATCGCCGTATTCTTTAGCCAATCTTTTGGTTCTGGGACGATGCGCTTCAATTTTTTTATATAGTTTTTCTTTTAAGCACTTCATATACATAAGTTTTTAAATTTTTATCAAAGTTACAAATAAAAAAAGGGTAATAATTATTAATTTTTCAATAATATAACAAAAATCATTTTCTTTTACAAATAATTTGCTACTAAAGTTACATAATTAATATTAAGAAAAAAAATCCCGATAAATATCGGGATTTTTTTTTACATAATAAAATTTTAAAAACCTAATTTTGCTCTGACATCAGCATATAAGTCCGGACCGTTGGCAACTATCAAATTGGTAGGACCTGAACTGTCAAATACATAATCATAACCTTTTTCTTTTGCAACATCTTTGATCGCTTTCAACAATTTTTCTTGGATGGGCTTCATCAATTCAACTTCTTTCTTTTGTGCTTCCGCTTGAATATCTTGTTGAGCTTTGGCAATGTTTTTTTCCATTTCCATTAACTCTTTCACCCGTCTTTGATTTTCTTGCTCAGATACGGTTTTAGATTCATCTTGATACTTTTTGAGTTTGGCTTGGTAAGCATCTTGCATTTCTTTAAACTCTTTTTGATAAGTTGTATATAACTTTTTCAATTGAGCTTGACCAGCTTTAAATTCCGGCATTTCGGTCATAATTTTTTGCACATCTATATGTGCGATTTTTTGTGCATTAGCATTGGTTGTCCCCATCCAAAGTAATAATGCGGCTAATACTAGTTTTAAGTGTCTCATATGATTTTGTTTTATTGTTTATTTTTAATTATTTTCTTGACTGTTATTGTTATCAGATTGTTTGTTATTTTGTGATTTATGCTTACGACGTTCTTCTAATATTCTTTGGCGGCGTGCTTCTCGTTGAGCTTTACGTTGTTCAGCTTTTTGCTCAGGTGTTAACTCATTCTGCTGTGCTTTAAAAGCTTTAAGTTGCTCCGGCGTTAGTTGTTTTCCATATGTCTCGGTTTTTTTATCTGCACCGGAATTTTTATCTTTAGGGTTGTTATTTAAATCTTTTGACGATTGATTTTGCTCTGCAGCTTCTTTTTTATTATCATTTTTCTTTTCGTTATTCATTGATTTTTTCTTAGCATCACGCTGTTTTTTACGCGCTTCAAGAGCTGCTTTGCGTTTGGCTTCACGTTCAACTTTACGTTTTGCCGCCAATTCTGCACGTCTTTTGGCTGCTTCACTTTTTTTATTTTCTTGTTTTTGCTTTCTTTCCTTATGTTTTTTAATGCGCTGTTCTTTTCCTTTTTCTTTACTTATCAGTTTTAAAATTTTATCAGATATATCCAATTTTGGTGAGGTGTAAATCAAGCCTAATTTATCATTTGCTTTATCAAACACAATGTCATATTTGGCTGTTTTCAGCAATTTGGCAACTGCATTAAAGACTCTGTCTTGAACCGGGGTTACCAAATGTTCTTTTTGAAGAATATAATCGCCTTCGGGGCCAAATTTAGCCAATTGATATTTTAAAAGTTCCTTTTCTTTAAAAGCGATTTCTTCTTCTTTTTCTTGTAATAATTCTTTAGTAAGTAAAACTTTCTCTTGTTCCAAAGCATTTTTAAGATCTGTAATTTCTTTTTCTTTACGTTCAATCTCTGCTTTCCATCGAGTTGCTCTGGCATTGAGTTCTTTTAAAGCCGATTGGTATTCGGGTAATTTTTCAAGAATATAATCCATATCGACTGAGGCAATTCTTATTCTACCTTGACCAGATACCATCGTAGTCAAAAAGAATAAAACCGGTAAAATGACTAATTTTTTCATAGTTCAGTTTATATTAAGAAATAATTATGCCAAAGTCGATTTTTTTTAGAATCTTTGATTCATAATAAAATGCGTTTGCCATCCTGAAACTTTAGGAACACCAAAATTATCAGGTATTTTATCAAATCCGTATCCAAAATCAATACCTAATAATCCGAAAGCACTCATAAATATCCGGATGCCGACTCCGGCAGATTTTTTTAATGAAAACGGATTATAATAATTTATATTGTTATAGGTATTGGCTCCTTCAAAAAATGATAATACATAAATAGACGCTTGTGGCTTCAAAGTAATAGGATATCGCAATTCAAACATGAATTTATTATAAACAGTTCCGCCTCTGTTGGCAAAACTCCTATTAAGTGATTGATCTAGATATCCACGCAATGGAATAGTTTCTCTCGAATCCAGATTGCCACCTGTTGGCATGGTACCGCCTACAAAAAATCTTTCAAACGGTGGAATACCCAAATCATTATTATAGGCGCCTAAAAAACCGAATTCTGCTTTAGTACGTAAAGTTAATTTTTTGTATAAAGATGAATACCAACCTCCGGAAAATTTAATTTTGTAATATTCTATAAACTTGTATTTCTGTCTATTTATTTTTTCATAATCAGGATTGCCGTCTGCATCTTGGAAGTCAGGATTTTGATTTATGGTAGCATAATCAATTTTACTAAATAACGAATATGGCGGGGTTAATTTTAAGCTCAATCCGAACTCGGAACCAACAGTCGGAAAAATAGGATTAGGTCCACTTGAATTTCGTCCAAACATTAAATTATATGAAAAGTTATTGGAAGTACCGTTATTAAATCCGAAAGCACCGATTGATCCGTAATTATCAATAGTATAATGGTTTAAACTAACCGATTGACTCAAATAGAAGAAATCATCGGGCCATTGTAATTTTCTGGATAAACCTACCGATAAACCGGTAATAATAAAACGTTTGTTTCTGTCAACATCATAATAATTAATGTTGTTACTGGTATAATCAATACCGTAATAGGTTGAATAATAAGTTGAAACGGTAAATGCTTGTGGTTTTTTTCCGCCAAACCATGGTTCCATAAATGATAAACTGTAAGTTTCATATCGTTGTGAAACCTGAAGGTTTAATGATAAATTTTGACCGTCTCCCATGGGTAAGGGTTTATATGCTTTTCCGTTAAAAATATTTCCGATAGAAAAGTTTTTTAAAGCTAAACCTAAAGTGCCGATAAAATAATGTCCGTCAAAACCTCCTTGTAATTGTATTTGGCTACTACCGGATTCTTCAACATGCCAGTCGATATCAACTGTTCCGGTATTAGGATCAATATTTTTTAAATCGGGGGTTATTTTTTCAGCATCAAAGATTTGCATTTGTGCAAGTTCTCTAATGGTTCTGATAACATTTTGCTTGCTGTAAGTAGCACCGGGCAAAGTTCGTAATTCGCGATAAATGACTTTGTCGTTGGTTTTTTGATTACCGTTAACGGTTATATTGTTAAATCTGGCAGGTTTGCCTTCATAGATACGCAATTCATAGTCAATAGTATCTTTTCGAATCCCCTTTTCAACTAAATTGATTCGTGAAAATAAATAACCGTTATTTTGATATAAGTTGGTAACACTTTCAGCATCCGGTTTGCTGGGGTCATCAATACGTTTAGCTATGAGCGTTCCGTTATATGTATCACCCTTTTTGATACCCAATACCCTTTTAATAAAATCTGACGAATACCGGCTGTTTCCAACGACATCAATATTACCGAAATAATATTTTTGTCCTTCTTCAACTTTAATATCTATATTAAGTTTATTATCTTTATCTAAATAAACCGAATCGGATAGAACTCTTGCATTACGATAACCCTGTTCTTTATAATGTTTTTCCAGATTAACAAGGTCTTCTTTAAAATCGTCAGGGATATATTTGGAGCGTTTCCAAAAACGGTAAAAACGTTTTTCTTTAGTGTGTTTGAGTTGTCGTTTAAGTTTTCGTGCTTTGATATTTTTGTTACCTATAATGTTGATGTGTTTTATTTTTATTCGTTTACCTTTATTAACATCTACCAATAACTTAACATAATCGGCTGAATCTGCTTCGATTGATAATTTGACTTTTGTTTTTAAGAAGCCTTTTTGCAAAAACTTATTTTTAATGGTTTCAATAGTTTTTGCTTTCAAGTTTTCACTTAAAATAGCATTTTTTTTCAGTCCTAAATCATTAATAAACTCTTTGCGTTTCGAGCGTGAAACCCCCTTAATTTTTACTTCTGAAATTTTAGGAAGTTCTTGTAAATCTATTTCCAGAATTACTTTATTGTCTGTAGTAGGGACAATATATAAATTGACATCGGAAAAATAAGTTAAATCCCAGAGCTTATTAATTATTTCTGCAGTTTGCTCGCCGGGGACTTCTATAATATCTCCTTTATCAATCCCAATAAATGCTTTTACGGTTTGCGGATTAAATTGTTTTAATCCATTGATTTTAATATCTTCTATTTGATAGATTTTATAATCGTCACTCTTGACCTCTTGAGCATAAAAATCAGTCACTAATAAGAAGGTCAAAAAGGACCATAATAATTTATACTTCATCGTTAATCTGTTCACTTGTTTTTCCAAATCTTCTTTCTCTTTTTTGATAATCAGCCAAAGCTTCATAATAGTGTTGTTTGTTAAAATCAGGCCAAAGCACATCAGTAAAATATAATTCGGCATAGGCAATTTTCCACAACAAAAAATTACTGATTCTTTTTTCGCCTCCGGTTCTAATTAAAAAATCTACATCAGGCAAATTATGGCTGTAAAGGTGCAAATTTATTTTATTTTCGTCTATATTTTCGGGCAAAATTATATTATTTTTAACTTTTTTCGCAAGTTTTTTGGTCATTTGTATAATTTCATCTCGCCCACCGTAATTAAGTGCAATAGACAGCATCATACCTGAATTACCGGCTGTTTTTTGCAGTACATCTTGTAAAGTTTGATAGGTATATGCAGGTAAACGACTTAAATTACCAATGGCATTAAGTCGAATATTTTGCTTCATTAAATCGGCAATTTGTTCATTAAGTGTTTGTACCAATAGATCCATCAAAGCATCTACTTCTTCTTTAGGTCGGTTCCAGTTTTCGGTTGAAAAGGTATATAAACTTAAATATTTTATATTGAGTTTTACCGAATTCTCAACAATCTCTCTAACTGTTTTAACACCTTCATGATGTCCAAAAACTCGTTTTTTTCCTCTTTTTTTAGCCCAACGACCATTTCCATCCATAATAATAGCTATGTGTTGTGGTAAAATATTCAGGTTTAGCGTGTTATTTTGAGACATCATTTTATTATAATTTAGCGCATATTAAAATAACAACTCAAATCGCCAAAAGTATATATCAAACTGATAGATGTAAATGTGTACCAGTCATTAGAATGCGTGTTGGTAGTTGGAATAATTCCGCCTTTAATAATACGTTCTTCGTTACCATAGAAACTTCCTGTCCCATCTAAATTATCAGTAAAAAAATAATATGCTCCGGCTTCTAATGCAATAAGAAAATGTTCAGATGCTTTGTACTTAAATCCTAAAACCATAGGTATATTAAGGTTTGTCCCATTAAACTTATAACCCGGGTTTATAGCTTCATCAGTTATATCATTGCGATAAAAATCACCGGAATAATTACCCAAGCCTACTCCGGTAAAAAAGTATGGTGTTATTTTATGAATACTTTGCAATTTCAAAAAGGGATTTCGTGCTATAAAATTATATTCAATACCCATATCAAAATGAAATAGTTGTGCATCAGTTAAAAAATTTCTGGCTCTTCGACCTGCACTTTCCGCTTCAGAATCTTTGGCTGAAATCTGAAAATAGTTAATATTTAAACGGATAGAAAACCATTGATTAACCGTACGTTTAAAAACAATACCGCCTCCGGGTTTGTTAGGGTAAAAATAATATTCTCTACCTATATCACCAATATAATTACCGGCTCCGGCAACTATACCTAACTCATATTGTTGTGACCAAATAGTAGCTGTATTTAAAATAATAAAAAGACTGAATAACTTTAATTTTGTCATTTAACGAGATAAATTGGAATTTGCAAATATAGTGATAAAACTTATTTAATAACGTAAATTTTTGAGCTTTATTGAATGGGGATTTCTATTTTAACAATCGTGGAATAAAAATACGGTGTTAAACAAATCAATTATAATAATGAGTAAAATAAACAGATGATTATAAGATATTAAACAAGTGTCTTGTTTTCATCATTAAAAGTTAAAGCTACGCATTTATTTTTGTAATCACCATCTATTATGATATTCTTATTTTGATTTAAACAAACCGTATTTTAGAATAACATAGATAGCTCGTATGCCATCTTTCCAATTGATTTTTTTTCCTTCTTCATAAGTACGACCGTAGTAAGAAATGCCTACCTCGTATATACGGATGTTTTTTATGCGACTTAATTTGGCAGTTAATTCCGGCTCAAAACCAAAGCGTTTTTCATATAGCGAAATAGATTTGATAATATCTGTTTTAACCAATTTATAACAAGTCTCCATATCGGTAAGGTTTAAATTGGTAAACATATTGGACAAAGCGGTCAGCCATTTATTACCTATACTATGCCAATAAAATAGAATTCGATGTGGCTTGCCTCCCATAAAACGAGAGCCGTAAACCACATCGGCAACCCCTTTGACTACCGGCTTTAGCAGATTATTATACTCTTCGGGATCATATTCCAAATCAGCATCTTGAATAATGACAAAGTCACCGGTTGCTTCTTTTATGGCTCTATGAATGGCAGCACCTTTTCCCATGTTTTTATCTTGCTTAAAAAAACGAATTTTCAAATCAGGATTTACTTGTATATATTTTATAACGGCTTTATCGGTATGATCCGTAGAACAATCATCAACTATAATAATTTCTTTTTCAATATCGTTTATTAAATGAACGGCTTTTATTTTATCTAAAATTAGATGTATGGTTTTAGCTTCATTATATGCCGGTATAAGTATGGAAAGCTTGTTAATCATGTATGGTAAAAAATTATTTTTAGTATAAAAACAAAAAACACATTAAGCTTATAACTAAAAAGAATAGGCTTATCACTTTATTTTCTATGTAACAAAAATACAGAAAATAAACCAACAAAAAATGATTTACTTAATTTTTAAAATAATATTAAAGGGGAAATTCAGTTTAAATGAGTAAATTTGAATTTTATTAAAAACGAGATTAAGTGAAAAAAAAGAAAGCGCTAATTACAGGTATAACAGGACAGGATGGCGCCTATTTGAGTGAATTTTTACTCAAAAAAGGCTATGAAGTGCATGGTATAAAAAGACGTTCATCTTTGTTTAATACAGACCGGATAGACCATTTGTATGAAGACCCGCATCAACCGGACAGAAGTTTTATTTTACATTACGGTGACTTGACAGATAGTACAAATCTCATCAGAATTATTCAAGAAGTTCAGCCCGATGAAATATACAATTTGGGAGCAATGAGTCATGTACAAGTATCTTTTGAAATGCCGGAATATACTGCAGATACCGATGCGCTCGGGACTTTGCGTATTTTGGAAGCTGTTAGAATTTTAGGTTTGACAAATAAAACTAAAATTTATCAAGCTTCAACATCGGAACTTTTTGGAAAGGTACAAGAAATTCCTCAATCGGAACAAACACCTTTCTATCCGCGCAGTCCGTATGCTGTAGCTAAACTTTATGCTTACTGGATTACCGTTAATTATCGCGAAGCTTATAATATGTTTGCTTCGAACGGCATTTTGTTTAATCACGAATCACCACTACGAGGTGAAACATTTGTCAGTCGTAAAATAACAAGAGCGGCAGCTAAAATAGTTTTAGGACTACAAGACATCTTATATCTAGGAAACTTAGATGCCAAAAGAGATTGGGGGCATGCTAAAGACTACGTTAGAATGATGTGGATGATTTTGCAATATGACCAACCGGAGGACTGGATTATTGCTACGGGAATAACCACAACTGTAAGAGATTTTGCTCGAAAAGTTTTTGAAAATTTAGGCATCGAACTGGAATTTACGGGTGAAGGTATTAACGAAATAGGTAAAGTAATAAAGTGTCATAACCCAAACTATAAATTGCCTATAGGTAAAACCGTCATTAAAGTTGATAAACGATATTTTAGACCGACAGAAGTTGAGCTTTTAATTGGTGATTATACAAAAGCTCGTGAAAAACTAGGCTGGACACCGGAGTATAATTTGGATGATTTAATTAAAGAAATGACTTTGTCTGATTTGGAATTGATTAAAAAAGAAAAATTGCTAAAAGATAACGGTTATAAAATTTCTCGAAATTTTGAATGATGGATAAGAATGCCCGTATATATGTAGCCGGACATACCGGATTAGTTGGTAGTGCATTAGTTAAAACCCTACAAAAAAAAGGTTATCACAACCTGATTTTAAAAACGCATAAAGAACTGGACTTAACGGACAGTTTAGCAGTAGAACAATTTTTTATAAACGAGCAACCGGACTATGTTTTTTTAGCAGCAGCCAAAGTTGGCGGGATTATGGCTAATCATTTGCAACGCGCCGATTTTATCTATCAAAATTTGATGATTCAAAACAACGTTATTCATCAAAGCTACCGGCACAATATCAAAAAATTGTTGTTCTTAGGCAGCACTTGCATCTATCCGAAGGAAGCACCACAACCTATGCCCGAATACAGCTTGCTGACCGGTCCGTTAGAATATACCAATGAACCTTATGCCATTGCCAAAATTGCCGGAATTAAAATGGTTGAAAGTTATAATTTGCAATACAAAACCAATTTTTTATCGGTTATGCCTACAAACCTGTATGGACCAAACGATAATTTTGATTTGGAAAAATCACATGTTTTACCGGCTTTAATTCGCAAGATACACTTGGGAAAAGCTCTTGAAAATAATGATTGGCAAACTATTAGAAAAGATTTAAAAAGATTACCCATTGAGCTGGTTAATGATCAAGCAACTGAAGGAAAAATTTTGACTATTTTGTCTAAATACGGTGTTGAAAAAAAACAAGATAAGGTTTCTATTGAGATATGGGGTAGCGGCAAACCCAGAAGGGAATTTTTATGGTCAGAAGATATGGCAGATGCCTGTGTGTTTATAATGCAAAAAATTGATTTTAAAGACGTTATCAAACAACAATTCGGTTTAGAAGAAATTAACCCCAAACAATTTACTCCCGAAATACGCAACACGCATATCAATATAGGTACCGGAAAGGATATATCCATAAAAGATTTGGCTTTTTTGATTAAGGACATTCTCGGATTTAAAGGTGATTTTTATTTTAATACAAAAAAACCCGACGGTACACTAATTAAGATGACCGATCCGTCTAAATTACATCAATTAGGTTGGAAACATACAGTTGAATTAAAGGAAGGTATAACGTCAATATACAATTGGTATTTAAAACAATAAGTTTTGATAAAAAAAATCAGGGAAAGTAGAAAGGACAATAAAGTATTGAGCAATTATTTTTATTTATTGTTCATACAAGGTGCCAATTTTATATTACCTCTTATTACCTTTCCTTACTTGGTAAGAACTTTGCATCTTGAAAAGTACGGTGTTGTTATGATGGCCGGTTCTCTTATGGTTTTTATAAACATATTTGTAGATTTCGGATTTAATATCAGCGCAACAAGAGAAGTTTCAATTATAAGAAATGACAAAATTAAATTATCTGCTTTATATTGGAATGTTTTTTATACAAAATTGCTTTTGCTGGTTATCAGTTTCTTTATTTTATACATATTAGTTTTAACAGTTCCTAAATTACAATCTGAAAAACTTGTATTCTTATTAAGCTTTGGAATTGTTATCGGACAAAATATTTTTCCTGCTTGGTTTTTTCAAGGTATTGAAAAAATGAAGGTAATAACTTTAACAAACGTGTTGGCAAAAATCATATTTGTTATTGCCATATTTATTTTTATCAAATCACCTGAACGATATATCCTCGTACCTGTATTAAACAGTTTAGGATTCTTGATTGCAGGGACTTTTGGTTTTTTAATAAGTTTACGATACATTAAGTATAATAAACCTCAAAAATCTGTAATGATAAGCTTTGTCGGTGAGAATAAAAGTTTAATCATATCTAATTTTGCCACAAGCATTTACACCTCCGGCAACACATTTATTTTGGGCTTAGTTGGTGGAGAAGCCATAGCGGGAGTCTATTCTAGTATGGAAAAACTGGTGATGGCTATCAAAACACTTTATACGCCATTGTACCAAGCAATGTTTCCTTGGCTGGCATCTAAACCTAAAGAAAAAATTATCCAATTTATAACATATCTTAAAAAACCGATCGTACTTTCTAGCATCCTCATTTATTTAGTTATTTTTATATTTGCAGATGTTATTTTGAACTTGGTGTATAATAATAATACAATTACAAATTACAGTAATGTTTTTAGAATTTTAGGATTAATTGCCATTTTTGCTTCTTTAAATATGATTTATGTGTCTCTTGCTTTTCCTGCCTTAAAAAAATACAAATACCGTATGATACCCATGCTTGCAGGAGGGGTTACAAATTTAATTTTGGCTGTGGCAGGTGCTTACATATTTAGCATTTACGGAGTAGCTGTTGCAGTGGTTTTAGCTGAGTTTAGCATTTTGTTTATAGCTCATTATTATTTTCAAAAACTAAAAAAATCCGGGCAATGAAAAAATTAATCATTATACAAACCGTTGTACCGGATTATAGAAATCTTTTTTTTGAGAGACTTAAAGACGTCTTGAAAGACCAATTTGAACTATATGCCGGTAACAATAGTTTTGAAATAAGTATCAAAACACAATCAAAAAATCATAAGAAACTGAAGAATCATTTCTTATTTAACCGTAAGCTTCTTTTTCAAACAAAGATATGGCACTTGCTTTTTAAAGATGATGTAATAGTTTTAGAGTTAAACCCTAGAATTATATCTAACTGGATTTTTTTAATCATTAGAAAGATATTATCTAAACCAACGATACTATGGGGGCATGCTTGGCCACGAAACGGTAAAAAATCAAAAAGCGATATTTTACGAAATTTAATGCGTAAATTGGGTGATAAAATCATTGTCTATACCCACCAACAAAAAAAAGAATTGCAAGAAAAAATGCCCGATAAAAATATACTGGCAGCACCCAATGCTTTGTTTAAAAGCAATAATATGGTTTATGAGTCTAAACCCTCTGCTAAGAATTTAATTTATGTAGGTAGATTAGCGGGCAGAAAAAAAGTGTTTTTTTTGGTTAAAGCTTTTCATAAATCCTTAGATTTGATTCCGGAAGATGCGAAACTTATCATAGTAGGCGACGGGGAAGAAAAAGAAAAAATACAACAGTACACAAACCGGTATCACTTGACAAATCGCATACAATTATTAGGACATATCAGTGATTATAACAGCTTGAAAGAACTGTATCATCATGCTATCTTTAGTGTGTCACCCGGATATGTCGGTTTATCCATTACTCAAAGTTTTGGCTTTGGCGTACCAATGCTTATTTCGAGAAATGAGAATCATTCTCCCGAGATTGAAGCGGTAAAAGAACATGAAAACGCTCTTTTTTTTAAAACTGATGACATGGATGATTTTGCTCAAAAATTACAAAACATTTATCAATCAAAGGAAGAATGGTTGAAAAAAAGGAAAAAAATTATTGATTTTTGTAAGCAAAATTATTCTATAGAAGCTATGGCACAAGTTTTTATAAATTTGGTTAAGTAAATGAAGGTTTTACAAGATATATTATTTTTATTTTTCATATTAATTACGGCAATACTGTTGGCATCATTTAAAGCAGAGCCATTTGTATGGTTATCTTTTTTTATTAATGGACTTTCACTGTTTATTATTTTAATATACCACATATATTATGAAAAGATATATTCACCTTTTTTAAGCAATTTTATTGTATTCAGCTATTTGTTTTTATGGATGGCTCCAATCATTCAAATTGGATATTTTACAGACTTGACAACTGCAAAGTTTCCAAACAATTTTCCATATCGCTTAGACTTAATTCTTTATGCCAACTTATTAATATTTAGTTTTAACCTGACTTTTTTTATAGCATATTTGTTTATAAAACGAAGAATAAAACCAATCTCAATTAAGTATTTTACAGTTAAAAAACAAATTTTACCAATCTTGATATATAGTATTCTGTTTCTGAGTATTTTTATTTTCATCTTTACTTTTCCCGTAGTGTTAGACGAAATTATCAAACCCAAATGGCAAGAAGGTACCCTGTCTAAAATGTACACTTTAATAGTTAACAAATCCTTGTTATTTACCCCATTTGGGGGGATTATTTTAAGTAAATATTATTTAAAAACGACTAATAAAAAAACAGCAAATTATTATTGGATTGGATTAGCAATGATACTATTGGTTTTATTACTCATCTGGTTTAAAAATCCTTTAACCGAAAAAAGACATGCGCTCGGACCTATTTATATTACTTTAATTTATCTTTTCTTTCCAAAGCTGCTTAACAGCAATTTGAAAATGATGTCATTTATGTTTTTTACAATGATAATACTGTTTCCATTGGTAGCTATTCTTACTCACGCATCCGTATCATTAAACGAAATATTGCAAAATCCGTCAATACTTATTATTAAAGGACAAGATGAAGGGCTAATAAAAGTATTTCATTCTCTACATTATGATGCATTCTCTAATATTATGGCTACAGTTGACTATGTTCAACAAAACGGATTAAGTTGGGGTTATCAATTATTAGGTGTTCTTTTATTTTTTATTCCAAGAAGCATCTGGACTTTAAAACCGTTAGGAACCGGACAAATGATTGGTCAACATTTAATTAACGTATATCATTTTAATTTTGACAATTTGTCAAACCCTCTTGTTTCTGAAGCATACATCAATTTTGGATTTCCGGGTGTTATATTCGGCGCCATTGCTTTAGCGGTAATTATAAAACGATTTTTCAGTTGGTTGTTAGGAAAACATATACTTAAAAAATATATAGCCTTTTATTTTGCCATTTATTTAATGTTTCTACTACGAGGTGATTTATTAAATGCAACAGCATATTTTATCGGTATTCTTATGGCAGTTTTATTTATCCCGTTTGTTATTGAACGGCTTCTTATTTTCTTTTATTATACAAGCCCCAAAGCCAATGAACGAAAATAGTATCAAACCATTTCTTTTGAAAACAGCATTTTTAAGTGTTTTTGCTATCCTCTTGATACCGGCACCGTTAAGAGGTTCAGTTGTGATATTTTTTATAGTAAGTGCTTTCTTAAATCACAAAACCGGTTTTAAAACACTTTATTTTATACTTAATTCTTTAATCTATTTTGGCTTATTAATTACGTTGTTTTATTCAAAAAATTTTTCTTACGGACAAAGTTTCGTCTTTGAAACACAAGCCGGACTGATTGCTTTTCCTCTGGCTTATGCATTACTAAGTGATTCTGTTTTTAAAGCCTTGATATTATATGAAAAAGCGGCATTTATAAGCTTTATCGGAAGTGTTTTTATCATTAGTTTATTACCATTTGCTTGGATGTTTCCGCCACATAATTACAATATTCAAAAATTTATACATCATTATAACGGTTTACTTCAAAGTCCAGATCTTACATATTTAAACATACATCCTGTATATTTAGCTTTATCAGTCGGTGTATCAATATTATTACTTATATATTTGATTTTGAATAGCAAAACAAAAAAAAGAATTATAATATATAGTATAGCGCTTATCTACTTTTCAGCTATTTTAATGCTTTTATCCAAAAGAGGCGTTTTGTTAGCACTGTTTTTTAGTTTAATCGTTTTTTTTTGGTTTTATCGTACCAAAAAATTATTTATCATAATGATAAGCGGTTTACTTTTATCTATTATTTTGGCCGCCGGCTTTCCAAAATTACAAAAAAGAATTACAGCTATATGGCAAATTGATGTTGAACAAAACAGTTCAGCCAGCAAGCATTTTCGTATTTATAAACCGGCATGGCATTTATTTAAAAAAGAGCCTCTATTTGGTCATGGTCTTGGCAGTCATAAGGATTTATTGATTAAACAATATCAAATTGATGGTGAAAAAGATTTATTTAAGGAAGGTTTAAATACCCACAATCAACTTATGAGCTTTTTAATTATCGGAGGACTTGTTTTAATAACTATTTATATGCTCTATCTGATCGGGCTGTTTTATAAATCACTTAAAACCGGAAATTATTTTTTAATCATTATTTTGATATACTTTACAATTACCATGCTTTTTGAAAATATATTGGAACGCGCACAAGGAGTACTTATTTTTTCATTATTTATAAGTTATTTAAGTCGTAAAAGTTTTATGATAACAGATTCTAAAAAGCAAGTAATGCAACAAAAAATCCTTCTAATAGGTCCGGTTCCGCCACCGGTTACGGGAGAAAGTAAGTGTAATTACTTTGTTTTACAATCTTTTAAAAATAATATCACTTATATTAATACATCTACCCCTTATTTTGACGAAAAGGTAGGACAATTCGGCTGGAAAAAAGTCTTTTTTAATTTAAAAAAATATTATTTCAGCTTTAAAATTATTAAAAGTGATATTGTTTACGCCACTATAGGACAAACTTTTTTAGGCGTACTAAAATTTATGCCGTTTTTTATTTTGGCTAAAATAAGTAGTAAACCTATTGTCATACATATACATGGTAACAATTTAAGATTTCAATATCAACAACTTAAAGGGATAAAAAAAATTCTCTTCAAAAAAAACATACAAATGGCATCAAAAGCCATTGTTCTATCAGATAGTTTAAAAAACAATCTCACACCATTTTTAAACAATAAACAAATAAACGTTTTACCCAATTTTATTGATCCTCTTTTTTCTGACATTACTGAACCAATAGTTTTAAAAAAAGATTTTACTAAACTCAAGATTATTTTTTTAAGTAATCTAATGACGCAAAAAGGTATTTTTGAACTCTTAAAAGCATTTGAAATATTAGAAAAAGAAAAATTTTCATATCAAGCCGTTCTAGTTGGTCAAATTGATAATAGTATCAAAAACTCTGTATTGTCACAAATAAATAAGTTAAAATATACAACATATAAAGGGCCCCTTTATAATAATGATAAAAAACAAATCCTGTTAGATTCTAACTTATTTATTTTACCCTCGTATCGTGAAGGACAACCTTTGTCTATTTTTGAAGCAATGATTACCGGAAATTTGATTATCACAACCCCTCAACCGGGTATTACAGATATCTTTAACCCAAATGAAATCTTCTATATTCCCGCAAAAAATATCGAGGCATTAGTTAAACAAATTAAAAAAATCGGTTTAAATTTGTCCGGCTTAAAACAGTTAAGCATATCTAATCATCAAAAAATAAAACACGATTTTACACCGGATAAGTTCATCCGAGATCTTAAACATATATTAAATGACCTTAACAGTTAAACCTAAAATTACCATAATCGGTTTAAATTTCTACCCCGAAGACACAGCTATAGGTTTATATACTACTCAACTCGCAGAATATTTAATTAAAAACGATATTGAAGTAGAAGTAATAACCGGATTTCCGTATTATCCAATGTGGAAAATAGCCGATAAGTATAAAGACAAACCAAAAAATTATATAGAATATCACAATGGAATAAAAATAATTAGATATAAACAATACATTCCGGAAAATCCCACTTTTTTAAAAAGGATTTTATTGTTATTAGATTTTACATACGGCACTTATAAGAATTGTTTCAAGATAAAAAAAACAGATTTGGTATTAACCATTGTTCCTTTTACCAGTTCAATTATTGTTGGCAATAGAATTGCCAAAAAGAATAAAGCAAAACATTGGGTACATATTCAAGATTTTGAATTTGATGCGGCTCATGAAACCAAACTAACCGGCAAAGCCAACATTGTATTTCGTATCCTGTATAAAATTGAAAAAAAATTACTGCAAAAAGCCGATATCATTTCCACTATTAGTTATGCCATGTTGTCCAAACTCCAAAAAAAAGTCGGCTCTGACAAAACGACCTATTTATTACCCAATTGGGTAGATGTTGATTTTATTAATCCGGAAAAAGCCAAGCGACACAAATATCTCACTAGCGATAAATTTAAAATTTTATATGCCGGAAATATAGGACAAAAACAAGATTGGTACTTGTTTAAAAAAATTGCTGAACAAGTAAATCCTGAGGATATTGAATTTGTAATTGTTGGCGATGGTGCTGCAAGAAAAGATGTGGAAAAATCACTTAATAAATTTTCACATATAAAATTTTATCCACCGGTCCCTTTTGGTGAGCTGAATGACTTATTATGTAGTGCTGATGCTCATATCCTCTGTCAAAAGAATGATGTTGTTGATACAGTGATGCCCTCTAAAATTCTCGGAATGATGGCAAGTCAAAAACCATCAATTATTGCCGGAAATAAAAAATCGGAAGTGTTTAAAATAATTTCTGAGTCTAAGGGCGGATATTATTTTAATAATAACGAACCCTCCAAAATTGTTGAAATCATCCAAAAATTAAAAAACAATCAATTATTACAAAAAACTTTAGGGCAAAATGCCCGACTATATATGCAACAAAATTTTGACAGTCAAAAAATTTTAAAAGATTTTACCAAAAAAATAACAGACTTACTATCAAAATAATATTTATATTAACTTGTCATCATCCGGTATCCAAAGATATTTTTCAAAATCAACCACCTGATTATCAATAACCTTCACCCCTTCACTTTCCAGTAAATTTTGCATCATATTTTGTCCTTCAAAGTGTATTTTTCCGGTTAGCAGTCCTTTACGATTTACAACACGATGTGCAGGTATATCACGATTATATTTTTGTTGGTTTAAAACCCAACCCACCATACGAGCGCTGCGTTTATTGCCCAAATAGGCAGCAATATGACCATATGTGGTTACTTTACCGACCGGTATTTGTTTGACAATTTGCAAAACTTTCTGATAAAAATTTTTTGTTAAGAACATAAGCAAATTTATAAAATAAACAATTAAAACATAGAAATAAAATAGACTGCCTTTAAAAAAAAATCTAAACATTCTCTTTTTTAATTTCATGCCAATTCCAAATATAAAATAGTCTAAATGGAGGCTATGTTGTTTTGGGTGGGTAATAATAAATTATGTTTGAAAATCATATATTCATGGTTATTATCTTTTTATATAATTTCACCCCTACGGGGTTTTTGTTTTAACGTCATACATTTTCTATAAATATATCACCCCTTCGGGGTTTACTAAATAAGTCCGAAGGGGTGATATTATTCTTTGAGATATTATATATTTTACCCACCTAAATCAATATAGAGCCACAATGTTTTTTAACAAAATATTTTACAACTCACCAATAATATCAAATAAGAGCTAAACAATTATTATTTTACAGGTGAATTTTGTTAAAAAAATTTAAGGAAAATATATTTCATTGATATGTCTCACTACACCATTATTAACCGATATATTATAATAACTTCCGATATTTATCTTTTTTTGCAAGTCCTTTCCAACAAATGTTTTTCCATAAACATCGTGTAATTTAGTATCATCTGCCAACAAAAATGTCCTTAATTTAGGATTATTGTTCTCATATCTAGGCGCATCAGACACCTCATAAGTACCAGCATACTTAACATAATCAACAACCATAAAATCTACCCCATATTTACTGTAAATTTTTTTAATAATACAAGGTGATTTACCGGATTCTTGAGTTAAAAGCTTATCAACCTCTTGTAATTCATTCATATAATTTTTATCAAAACCCTTTACATCATCAACTTTTATTGTTGTACTAGGTTTACTAGAAGTTACACGCCAGCCATCATCATAAAGTTCCATTGTTACTCTGTGTTTCCTAATTGTTTCAGTATTATCTTTTGTTAATCCGAATGGCGTTATATCCGTCCTTTTAGTATTGAATTCAACCGTTGCTTCGTTTTTTCCTTGGTTAAACTTAATCCCCGTAACCTTATCTAATCTTGTAATATTTGATGCAACAACATAACCGGCATAACCTACTTTTCCTGAAATCTTAAAAGGGTTTCCCTTGTAAGTTAAATATATCCAATAATCATTATTATATCTATTCTTTCTTTTTACTGATATATAATTTTCATTTAACAAATTCTTAAACTCTCTATTTATTTTGCCTGCGTACGAA
>JALWLE010000029.1 GCA_026996605.1 Flavobacteriales bacterium | reverse complement strand
TTTATTTGGACAACTCTTTGAGTTTAGATGCGCTGAAAGATAACACTAGTTTATGGCAGGATTTTAAGCAAGATTTGCAGCAAAATTTATCCGGAAAGGCAACCTATACCCTATTGACCAACAATGCTACCTACCGGAATGTCAGCCGTAAAAATCTCGATGCGGTTTTGCAGCAAATTCACTTGACCGGACTAAGCGCTTACCATTTGCAAAATCTCAAAAAAATAAAATATCTTGTTGATAATGAACAAAATACACTGACAAACATTTTGTATTGTTCCGATATGCAAAATGTCAATGATGAAACTTTAAGCGATTCCTTATTTCAAGATAACCGGCAATATTATTTTGTTGTCCGGCAAAATCCCGACCTCAAAAATATCAGTATTGACAGCATTTGGTTTACTGAGAAAACCAAAGATATTTATACGTTTAATCTCAAAGTTTCAGCCAATCATCACCAATTAAAATCACCTATTACAATCCGGCAAAAAAACGACATTTTATGGCGCGGTTATGTCGATTTTAAAGATAGTTTACAGCAAAACTTAAATATTCAAATACCCGCAAAGTCCGATATTGAAGCCGAAATAAAATTGCACGATAAAGGTTTTCAATTTGATAACCGCTTATTTTTTACCTATCATTCAAGCGGTAAATACAAAGTTTTGGTTTTAGGCAACACGCTTCCCTCCTACCTTAAAAAAATCTATACACCGGATGAATTTACACTTCAACAAATGCCTGTTAATAAGTTAGATGTCAGCAAATTACAAGATTATGATTTGGTGGTTTTAACGCAAACGGATTTGGCTGATGCCTATACCGATGCGCTTAAAAAATATGTAGAGCAATACGGCAATTTACTGATTTTTCCACCGGATGAGCAACCGGAATCTTTTCAAAATATTTTAAATCATTTGAATATTTACAGCCGCGTGCAACTTGATACGGCAAAAGTATTTCTCAATCGCATCAATTATAAACATTCCTTGTTTAAAAATGTGTTTATCAAGCCGGTTCAGAATTTTGCTTATCCGTTTGTCAAAAATCATTATCGCTTTTCAAATACCGGTCAATGGCTCTACAAATTGAGCGATCAAAGTCCGTTTGCACAAGTTTTTAAACGAAAAGGACAAATATTTATCATCAATACCCCGATAAACAGTCAAAATACTGATTTTGAGCAAGCTGCTTCATTGATAGTGCCGTTGTTTTATCAAATCGGTAAAGCCCGTTCAAACCGGCAAAGTTTGTATTACGTCATTGGCGAAAAAAATCAATGGCAAGTGCCGATCCACTTAAAACCCGATGAAACGCTTCATTTACGAAATTCTCAGGTTGATTTTGTGCCTTTTCAAGTCAATCAATACAAACGTGTTGCCGTTACAACTGATGAACAACCCCAACAAGCCGGCATTTATGAAATTACGCATAATGACAATAAAATCGGTAGCGTTGCTTATAATTATAACCGGAAAGAACATATTTTGAAATTTTTAAAAATTCCAAACACCACGCCTGTTCATCAAATTAATAGTGTAAAATCCTTTGAAGTCCGTCAGCAAGCTTATTTTAAAGCCCAAAGTTTGTGGCAATGGTTTTTGGGCTTGGCGTTATTCTTTTTAATTATTGAAATGTTGTTGATTCGATATTGGAAATAAGGGCGTGTTTTTGGCAAAGTTACTTACTATATCAAATCGAAAGTAAGTTTATCCTGATTTTTTGGTTTCTTAAAAATATTACTGATAATGATACCGGCATGAAGCAATCCATATCTCATTATTGGTATATTTATAGACCAATCGATGTTCTGAAGTAATTCTTCTTGACCAATAACCTTGCAAATCACCTTTTAAAGCTTCCGGTTTTCCAATGTCTTCATAAGGTATTCGCATACAACTTTTTAGCAGTTCATTTATGCGTTTTACTATTTTCTTATCGACTTTTTGCCAATAAAGATAGTCTTCCCATGATGAAGTGGACCAAACCAATTTCATTCTTCAATCAGACCTTTTTCAATTCCCTCACCTTGCTCTAACTCCTTAATTGATTTTAATAATACATCTCTATTGGCACCTTTTAGCAAATAAGCAGTTTCTATTAAAGCATTATATTCTTCTAAAGGTATTAAAACTAAATTTTTTTTACCTTTTCTTTTGATTATTAACCCGCTAACATCATCTAGAACTTTATCCAGCCAATGTTTTAAGTTTGAGCGTAAATCTGTATAATTTATAACATCCATATTGCAAATATATAAAAAAAGTACGCAAATGAGTACGTTTGTGAATAAATTTGTACAATTTCGGTAGTATTAAATAATTTTTTAAAATTTTCCCAATTCCTTGGCACGTTGATATGCTTTAAACACCGCTTTTTGTATTAGCTTATTAGTTTTGTTCTCGTCCAAAAACCGAATGGCTGCTTCGGTGGTACCGCCTTTTGATGCAATTTTATCGATCAGTTGGCGGTAATCGTCCGGGCTGTTTTGAAAAAATTCTACAATACCTTTAAAAGTTTGATAGGTCAGCATTTCTGCTTGTGGTTTGGTAAATCCTAATTCGATACCGGCTTGCATCATGGCTTCCATAAAATATAACACATAAGCCGGACCGGAACCGGAAACCGCCGTACCGGCATCAATCAAATCTTCGTTAGCGACATACAAATTTTTACCGGTGCTTTCTAGCAAATTTTGCACCGTCACCAACTCAATACGCGTTACGGCATCCGACGATGTAAAAACACTCATCCCCTCACCTATTTGCGCCGCGATATTCGGCATGGCTCTGATAATTTTTTCTAAGCCTAAATGTTGTTTAATTTTATCAATACTTACCCCTGCCATAATAGACAAAACTACTTGTTCGGGTGATATGAAATCTTTGATTTCAGCAGCCAATCCGGAAAATGCTTGGGGTTTTACCGCCAAAACAACCAAGTCCGCTTCTGCAATTTTTTCAGTAGGCGATTTATAAATATGTTTAATTCCTACTTTTTTTAAAGTCTCAAATTTGCTGCTATCTTTTTCCAAGACAGCAAAATTTTCGACATCCGTTATAAAATTATTGATAAAACTCTTGGCAAAACTTTGTCCCATATTGCCCCCACCGATAATTAGGATTTTCATAATTTGAAATTAAAATGATATTGAACTGTAAAAATATAAAAAGCTAATGATTAAAATTCATTATTAAAAAAAGAATTAAAACTTTTTCTGAATTCTCCAAAGTATCAAATTCAATCAATGCGTCCAAACATTGATAAATGAAGCAATTGCTAAAACCAACATTATCAGTGCTAAAATCAGCTTAAAATGCTTGGCTACAAATTGTAATTTACCCAACAATTTCGGGGCGTGCTTGGCATAAATGTTTAAAATGGCAAAAGCACCCAAAATGGCACCTAACACAAAGCCGGTTATATAAGGTTCTGAAAGGCTTAAAAGTCCGTTTAACTCCAATAAAGTACTGTAAGTAAAATAAAAAGGAATCGCCAACGGATTAATCAATGACACAAACATACCGTACAGAAAACTGTTCCGAATGCTAAATCGCGGGGTGGTTAGAACCAACTTTCGTTGCCGGTATTGCTTAAAGAAAATCAAGCTTAATATCAAAAAAACAAAAACGGCTATTTTAGAAAAGGATAAAATAATGCCGGGATGAGATTTTATGTAACCGGCTCCTAAAAGTGCCAAATGCGCTTGTATAAAAATAGGAATTACGGCGCCGAAAGCAAATTTAACAGCGTTTTTTTGACCGCGGTCAATAGCAGTATTTAAGGTGGACATGGTCAACAAACCCGGTGACATCAAACCTATAAATGCCATCAAAAACCCAATGACGAAATGATATAATATTTGAAAGACTTCAGTCATTTGATTGTTTGTCATTTCGAACGCAGTGAGAAATCTTATTATTATTTTAACTTTTCAATTTTAAGATTTCTTCCCGATAAATCGGGACAGGCTGTCGCTCGTACCTCGCTCTGTCGAAATGATATTCTGCTACTTATTTTATTGTTTTCTTTTATATCCTATCATTTCGATCACAAAGAAAGTCGAGAAAATTTTATTGTTCCTTGTTAACTTTCAATTCAATAGTTCTTCTCCATTCCAACTTATTTCCTGCGCTTCTTTTTCTTTGGTACAAATTTACTCCCGCGCGTGGTCGGGTCAATCCGGTGTTGTAATTCTTTGATTTGGTCTAAAAACATTTTCTTTTTATCCAGTTCTTTGGCTTCGCGCAGTAAATTTATCGCCTCACGATTGCGGCGTTTTGAAATAGCTATACCGGCAAGATTTAATTTTGCCATTGCCTTATCGTGGTCCATCATCAAACCGGTCGATAAAGCTTGTCTAAAGAATTTTTCAGATTGTGCTAAATTATCCCGTTGCGTCAAAGTACCTTTTAATAAATAATAATAAGCTTCTTGGGGTTTAATTAACTGTGCTTTCGGATTTTTGATTTTATCTAACCATTTGGCAGCACCATCCATGTCTTCTTTTCGTAATCGTAAAAATGCCAACAGTAAATATTCATTTCTGACATATAAAAATAACACGATTAAAGTTGCAAAAATCAAAGCAATACCATTACCGATATTGCTCTCGGTAAATTGCCAAATTGCCAGTACAAAAATGATAATAGCAGTTACGAGTTTGATATTCTTATGCATAAGTCATTCTTTTTTTAATATGCACAAAAATACGATAAATTAATCAAATATGGTATTTGAAAAATTACATTTTATTTTCCCTTTATTCTGAATTAAGCTATTTATTTTTATTAGCTATATTCTTCATGTAGATATGCTGTTTTACTAATAAATTTTTATGGTTTTTTAATAAAAAAAATGCAATAAGAATAACAAATAAAATTGCAAACCAAAATTCGTATTTACTAACAATTGATATGTTATTAATTAGAAGGCGAGCACTTATTATAATTGTTGACAATATCAAAGAAATTGCTAAATTTCCAGATGCCTCTTTTATAACAATTAATCTTTCACAATTACTTTTTTCATCAATGGTAGACTTTGATAAACATTTATTCAATAAATTAGACCAGTCATCTTTTTCATCTGGTAACCAATATTTTATTAATTTAAAAGACTCTCCAATGGACTGAATTGAAAAAGCAATAATCCAAGCTAAACCCAAAAAAAGTATTATCATAGAAGAATTTAAAAATTTTAAATCAATAATCTTATTAAATAAAAAAAATGAAAATGAAAAGATTAGAATTAAACCTGGCATAATTTTAGCAAAAAAATCTCTTAAAATAAAACCTGTATATATTTTATCAATCAAATTCGAAATTTCATTAACTTTATTATCCATGATAAAAATATTTAATTTGCAACATCACTGATAAATTTAATTCTAAACATCCGCAATTCTTCTTCTTCATAATCCCCGTCAAATTCTTCCATTGCCAAGCTGATTTTATCTGATTCGGCTTCCATAAAATAGTCGTATAATTCTTCAAGTTGGTCTTCATCAAAGATTTCATCTAAATAATAATCGATATTGAGTTTGGTACCCATATAGACGATTTGCTCCATTTCTTTGAGTAGTTCATCCATAGACAAACCTTTGGCAGCAGCTATATCGTCAAGTGGTATTTTACGGTCGGTGCTTTTGATGATAAAAATTTTAAGCGCTGACCGATTCGCTGTTGATTTAACGATAAAGTCTTCGGGGCGAATAATGTCGTTTTCTTCGACATATTTGGCAATCAAATCGACAAAAGGTTTTCCGTATTTGCGGGCTTTACCTTCACCCACACCATAAATATTGGACAATTCCTCTATTGTAGTAGGATATTTCAGCGCCATATCTTGAAGAGACGGCTCTTGAAAAATCACATAAGGTGGTACATTTTTCTTACGAGAAACATCTTGACGCAAGGCTTTGAGCATTTTGAGTAATTTCTCATCTGCTGCAGCTGATTTCCCGATATTAGCAGATGAAATAGCTTCATCATATTTATGATCTTCAGTCATCATAAAAGAGTCCGGTTGTTTTAAAAACTCACGTCCTTGTTCGGTCAATTGCAAAACACCATAATTTTCTATTTGTTTTTTTAAATAACCGGCTACTAACAACTGTCTAATGAGTGCCATCCAAAAATGTTCATCTTTTTCCTTGCCTAAACCGAAGTAGCTCTGTTTGTGTGTGTTATGTGATTTTATTAAAGCATTTTCTTTACCAATCAGGGTATTAATCACTTCTTTGGCTTTGTATATTTCTTTGGTTTGGTCAATAACTGACAAAACTTTGATTACTTCGTTTTTAGCTTCAATTTTCTTTTTCGGATTACGGACATTGTCATCCATATCACCACCTTCACCGGTTGCCGGATCAAATTCTTCACCAAAATAATGCAATAAAAATTGGCGTCGTGAAATAGATGTTTCAGCATAAGCAATAACTTCATTGAGCAGTGCAGTCGCTATTTCTTTTTCGGCAATGGTTTTATTTTGCGTGATAAATTTTTCAAGTTTTTCAATATCTTTATACGAATAGAAAGCCAAACAATGACCGATACCGCCATCACGTCCTGCCCTACCCGTTTCTTGGTAGTAACTTTCCAAACTTTTGGGCATATCATAATGAATTACAAAACGCACATCGGGTTTGTCAATCCCCATTCCGAAAGCAATGGTTGCTACGACTACATCGGCTTCATTCATCAAAAACATATCTTGATGTTTGGAGCGTGTTTTGCTGTCCAATCCGGCATGATACGGAATAGCTTTTATCCCGTTTACTTGTAAAGTCTGCACCAGTTGTTCCACCGACTTACGACTCAAGGTATAGATGATACCGGATTGTCCTTCTCGTTCTTTGATAAACTTAATCAATTCTTTATCAACGTCTTTGGTTTTAGGACGGACTTCGTAGAACAGATTGGGACGGTTAAAAGAAGCCTTAAAGACATTAGCATCTTGTATATGCAGATTTTTTA
>JALWLE010000028.1 GCA_026996605.1 Flavobacteriales bacterium | reverse complement strand
GTTATGAAAATACGGATTTATTATGAGGACTCCGTTAAGGCATCAATATCCCGCTAAGCCCCGTGTCATCGAGGTTTCAGATTTTTGAAATTTGTCCAAAATGACGTTTTAAGCACAAAAATGGGCACAGTTTTGGGCACAGTGGTTTTGCCCTATTCACCACGAGCCGCAGCAAATAAATCACAACTTTTCTCCAATTCTACAATCCTCAAGTATTTGTCAAATTGACAAATGTATCCAAATTGGTTAAAATGACAACTATGAAAATAGATCATAAAGCATTCGAGACATTACTCAAAGCCAAAGGGATCAGCAAAAAAGCCTTCTCCGCTTATAGCGGCATTCCCTACTACACCGTCGCCGGCTGGAAAAAGTCGGGGGAGGTGCCCAACTATGCGATGATCCTGCTTCGCAATATGCCCACGGCAAAAGCCTATGTTACCGCCGGCGAGCTGATCGAAGCCGGTTTGCCCAAGGCGATCCTCTGGAACAACGACCCCGACAAAAAAGTACCGGTAGATATCTTCATCGTCGCCACACTCCAAAGAGCCTACAACGATTTTGTCGTACAAAAGCTTGCCGATTTTTTCGGCGGTGAGCGGATTCTTGCCGCATTGCTAAAGCATAAAGAGCGCGTGAGCGACAAACTCATAGAGCATGTTACAGCCTATCTGCAAGACTATCAGAGTGCTGCATGATCAATCCTCAGACCCAAACGCTTCTGGAGCAGTTTTCCCGTATTGAATTATTTGCTGAGCATCGAGCTATCTTAATGGGTGGTACAGCACTGGCATACCATTTGAAACATCGAGAGAGCTTCGATTTGGATATCTGCTTTCCATTTGCCGATAAACTGCCCTCTTTGGATTTTTTGGAGACTTTTGAAGAGGTTACTCCTTTGGAGTTTGATAGAGCTATTATCGATACGGCCATCAACGAAGGCGGTGATATTCACGAGATGATGCAGCGATACATCATCAACGGTGTCAAAGTCGATTTTGTGATCAACCCCTCCAGTAATATCTACGAGAGTGAAATACTCCAAAACGACACGGGTACACAGTTGGGAACATTACGAATCGCTTCGGTGGAGAGCATCTTCAAGCTCAAAGTGCTTTTACTCCTTGATCGAAACAAAATCCGTGATCTGTATGATGTGGTCTATATGCTCAAACATTGCGGATTTAGTGGAGATGATCTACTCCAAACGATCATGCACTATCGCATCACCTATCACCCGAAACACATCATCGATTTACTCAAAGCCAAAAAGGAGGATCCTTTTGATTTTGAGGGTATCGAAAATGGTGTGATGGATTGTAAAGAGTATGAAGCACTAAAAAATCTGCTATTAAGTTATACAATGAATCAGTCGGAACTTTGTTAATTAAATTTTATCCATTATGTGTTTTTTTCAAAACTGCTTGAAGAGCGATTGTATCTAAAAACTTTTCGCCACCTTCCGAACTATATTTAAGCGTTACTATAAAAGGCTCACTAATGTAA
>JALWLE010000027.1 GCA_026996605.1 Flavobacteriales bacterium | reverse complement strand
ATTTAATACTAATAGTTAAAATACAAAATAAAATAAACGGATTTAACTTAATTTTAATACCAACAAAATCTATTTCGTCAAACAACTTTCTTTTATATCGAGCAAAAAAAAATCATTTTTTTTATCTATAAAATATTTTTACCTTTGAAATGTTTTTTTTATAACCGTCATGGCAAGATATCATATTCTTTTGGTCAATTTTTCTAAAAAAAATACCGGTAAATTTCAAAAGTTACTGGGAAATGATTTTGATTTTTTAACACCTGACCAACTTCAACCGGACACCAAACTTCATTTAATTCTGATTGATTGGCAATCGAAAGAACTCTGTGATGATGTTACTGCTTTACACCTTCAAAAAGTAACTCAAAAAGTCCCGATTTATTTATTTTCGCCATTAAACGAAACCATTTTATTACAATGTTTTCAAAACGGTATTGATGATTTTATCAATGAAAATTGGTCAAATGAACTCATCAAAGCCAAGCTATTAGCATTCTTCTCATGTCGAAAAAAATTTAAGAAAGATAGCGGTAAAAAAATCCGCATAGGAAATGTCACTATCAATCCGAAAAAACGTAAAGTGACCCGTAAAGGTGAAGAACTCTCATTGACCAAAATAGAATATGATATTCTGACCTTGTTAGCCAATGATCCGGGTAAAATATTTTCACGTAACGAAATCTACGAACATATTTGGGGGCGGCATATCATCGTAGGTGAAAGGACGCTCGATGTCCATATGAATAATTTGCGTAAAAAAATCGGTAAAAGTAAAATTCGCACCAAGAAAGGAGTCGGATTTGGGATTAATTCGGAGTTGTAGTTTTCCAAGAAACTTTATCGCCTTTTTTTATACCGTAATCATCAGACAAACCGGCTTTGATTTCCAAAACATATTGTGCAGGAAAATGGGATGGTAGACTTGTTTCATCTGTAGGCTTTGCATCTTTTGCAATGGATACTATTTGTTTTGCCGCATTGATATAGATAATATCCAAAGGAATGTAAGTATTTTTCATCCAAAAATAACGGGGTTGTTCGTCTTGAAAAATAAACAACATCGCTTGATCATCTTGCATGTTTTTTCGATACATTAATCCGGTTTCACGTTCGTAATTGTCACGGGCAAATTCGATATCAAATTGCGCTTTAGGCTTTCCTAAGCTGTCTAAAATGCTTAATTGTCCTTCCTTGGTAAAACCGATTTGTTCAATTTTTTGTCGGAAAGAAGTATTCTGTTTCGTAGTATTTTTACAAGCATTAAGAGAAATGCCGAGAGATATTAATAATATTAACAAAAAGTATAATCGTTTCATTTCAATCAATTTTATAAATAAACAAATATATTGAAAAATAAAAGATTAGTTATTATTAAAAGATTAGTTATTATTAGTAGATTCAAAAATCGACAAAACACAACTTATTGATTGTCATATTTTTAAATTAAAGTTAAATAATAGAACGATTCGGGATTTGATTTTCAAATTATCAATCATAAAGCTTATCACCTCTTAATAAACACACAATTTCAGATAAAATCATAGCTGTTGCTCCCCAAATTTTAATATTTTCTATCTTAAAAGCTTTTAGATTATAGGTTTTTCCAAAATAAGTGTGGCGAATATCTATTAAGTCGTTATAAAGTATTTGTTCAACATCTAAACTTAGGATTTGTTCAACTTCAGTCGGATCTTTTATAAAGTTAAGCGGTTGATTTGCTACAGCCAAATAGGGCTGTACTTTAAAATTACTAATTGGTATAAACACAGGCGATAAATTTCGTACAATATGAATCAGTTCCTGATGTATTCCTATTTCTTCCTCGGTTTCACGCAAAGCGGTTGCTATTAGATCGCTGTCAAAAACTTCTTGTTTGCCACCGGGGAAAGATATTTGACCGGAATGATGTCCATTATAAGTTTTACGTAAAATAAAAACCATACGAGCTTGCTGTGCTTGGTCCGGATAAATAAGCGCTAAAATAGCGGAATTACGCGGAGCCCCCTCATATGCAACATCTTTAAAAATTTGCTTTCGCACCTCTAAAGCCATCATTATCCGGTGAGCTTTATTTCCCGGCAAAACATTGTGCCTACTTTGATCAATAAAATGTAAGATTCGTTCAAAATTCATTATTTTCCGGAAAAATAATTATAATCTTTTAGAATAGTATCAATAAACTGTTTATTAGACATATTTTCAGGTTTTTTTATGTCCAATATGGCTTCTATTTTAGAAGTCAAACTTTTTAAAATTTTATATTTTTTGGTTTTACGTGCTTCCAATGCTACTGTTTTAATCAACTGCGCATCTTTATCAGACAGATTTGCCGCTTGCGAAAATATAGGGGTATATGATTGTTCTAGTTCTTCAAAAACACTATGTCCGAGTTTGGTTTTTTGTGCTTCGGCAACCACAACCGTTTTTGCTACCATATCACCTAAACGCTGGGATTTATCATTAAAAAGCATAACAATTAACCCTAATCCGGGAATCATATTAACTTCAAATAACCTGAAAATCCAACGGATTAAAAAATCTCCTAGTCGCGGATGACTGTTATCTGTTTTTACAATTCTGATTTTTACCAGCTGTTTACCTAAACTTTGACCATTGTTCCAATATTGTACCAAAGGATAGTATAAAAAATAAGGCAGCATAATGACACTAACGAAAGCCCATGCCGATAGATGCTTATCAAATTTGGTCAAACTTAACAAATAAAATACAAAATAATAAAATATAGACAAAAATATCAGGTCAATAATAACAGCTCCGACTCTTTGTCCAATTCCTGCCAAGTTCTGCTTAATACTTATATTTTGCGCCGTTCTAATCTGAAATTCACTCATAAAATATTGAAAAAATAAAGTAACAAATTTAATAAAATACTTACATTTGCACTAATTAATTTTTAGAAAGTTCTTAAAGTGTTTAGCTATAAGTTGAAAAACGATTTGCATAATTGAAAATTAAAATTTTTCAAACTTCATTTCCTCAAGTTTTAAGTACTGTTATGATAAAAGATGTCGATAAACATCAAAATACAGCATCTGATGAAGCAAGTAGAATACTCAAGTAATTAAATATGAAATTAATCAAATATATTCCTAATTTTTTAACCTTGCTCAACCTGCTATCAGGATTGATCGCCCTAATTTTTGTTTTTAAGCAAGATTGGACTATGGTCGGTCTCTTTGTAACATTAGGTATTTTTTTCGATTTTTTTGACGGTATGGTTGCACGTGCTTTTAAAGTATCCGGACCTTTAGGTTTACAATTAGATTCCTTAGCCGATATGGTAACCAGTGGGGTGGTTCCGGCATTTACACTAAGTTTTTTAATTGCCAATGCCTTAGGTTTTTCCTTTACGGATAATATTAGTTTTGATACGAAACACTTGTTGGCTTTGTCGGGTTTAGTAGTGGCTTTGGCATCAGCTTATCGTTTGGCAAAATTTAATATTGACGAAAGACAGACCAGTTCGTTTATCGGACTACCAACCCCTGCTAATGCACTTTTTATAGTATCTTTAGCTTTGATTACGTCAGTAAATGATTTTCCAGCCATCACACATCTGCTCAATAATCCGTATATTTTAATAACTATTGGCTTATTATCAGCTTATTTGCTCAATGCCGAAATACCTTTGTTCAGTTTAAAATTTAAAAATTTTGACATGGCAGACAATTGGAAAAAATATATAATTATAGCCTTAACCATTATATTATTACCTATTTTTAAAGTTGTTGCTGTACCTTTAATTATAGTATTTTATATTTTGATTTCTGTGTTATTTCGGGAGTAAGTGTGTGTGATAAAAAATAAGAGATAAAGCAATTATGTAAGCTGTATAAAACCAGTCACCTCGATACTTTTCCCCAACTTTCGTTGGTGGGACTCAGTGACCTTCCAGCATTCATCATTTCCTCAAATTATAAGTAGGGTTATTATATGATGTAAAATTCAAACATAAGAAATCAAAATATTCAATGAAGTACAATAAATTCTCAATTTCTCAAATAACCAATTAACCAATTCATCAATAACAATGAAATCTCTCATCAAACTATATTTAATCATTATTGGAGTTTTTGCCTTGATTTTTGCTTTAGTCAATTTAACCGGATTATTGAGTGTTGCAGACATTAGAGCATACTTGGAACAAATTCAACATGCCGGTAAATTAAAAATATTTATCATTGTGGCAGTTTTATTGGCTTCTGATGTTTTTTTATCGGTTCCGACGATATTAATTGTAACTTACGCGGGGCATATATTAGGTTTTGGTTGGGGGGTGCTAGCCACTACAATCGGAATGTTGGCATCAGGAACGATTGCTTATCTGCTCTGCCGATTTTCAGGTAGTAAAATGCTACGGGTGTTAATCAAAAACAAAAAACAAATAGATGAAGTAAATCGGATTTTTCATCGTTTGGGATTCGGTATGCTTATTATTGCACGCGCCCTACCAATGCTACCCGAAGCAACTTGCTGCCTGTCAGGTATGATGAAATTCAATTTTTTGAAATTTTTATTATATTATGTATTAGGTACACTTCCCTATGCCGCAGTTTTGACTTACTTGGGTTCTATTAGCAGTGCTGGCAATCCATATCCGGCATTTATCGGTATCGGGGTGGTTTATGTGATTTTGTATTTGCTTTGGTTTTTTAAATTACGACAAACCAACAAAAAAACACATACAAAAAACTCCTAAAAAAATTTGATTTATTAGTAAAGTCGTTCTATTTTTGCAAGCCTAACTGCCACCTTAGCTCAGTTGGTAGAGCAGCTCACTCGTAATGAGCAGGTCGCGGGTTCAAGTCCCGTGGGTGGCTCTCTTAAAAAATAGCAAAATTACTATTAATATAACTGTTATTAACATAAAAAAGGCTGTCCTTTTGAGACAGCCTTTTTTATGTGCGGAGAGTGAGGGATTCGAACCCCCGGTGGGTTGCCCCACAACGGTTTTCAAGACCGCCGCATTCGACCTCTCTGCCAACTCTCCTGAAGTTTTTATCTAATATTTTGTAGCGAGGGCGGGAATTGAACCCGCGACCTCCGGGTTATGAATCCGACGCTCTAACCGTCTGAGCTACCTCGCCATAACGCTTACGGGCTGCAAATATAATAAGTTTTTTACGATTTTGTGATAAAAATATAATTATTTTTTAGCTCTTTTATAAAGCTTTGTAAATGAGAAAAATATATTATTCAAATGGCTTTTCCGTTTGGTTAATATAGATTTGTTCATCCTTAGAAAATTGCAATAAGTCTGCTATTTTATCTGGATGAGGCTTTAAAAACAACATCAACAAAAGTGCATAGCCCGCTAATATTAGAAAATTAAAATCATGATGACTCATGAACCAAATGATATTAAAGAACCCATAACCTTCTACCAAAGCCATATTAATAATGAAAAATGTAAAATAGAGATTCAATTTTTCTCTGATATCCTTTTTTCGTGACACAAGTCGCTTAAAGAATTTCTTTAAAAATCTTTTGGCAAAATAAAGGAGTACCCCGATAAATAAATAAATGTAAAGCATCATTAAATCAGGCTGCGCTGTTGGCGTAACTTGTTTTTTTCCGCTCATGTAGATTATTGCCATAAATAACACATAACCAATAAGAATCGTATGATATACAATCGAAATTTGACGGTAAAATGATTTAAAATTTTTGTGAATTGCTGCCATTATGTTTTTCTCAAATATACATCTTTTTTTAATTTCTCATTTACTCAAATAAAAATTACCTTTCGTATAAAATTGTGTCCTTTTGAGACTTTTTTAAGTTGTATAACTACAAAAAAATGGGTTTGTCATCTTAATATAAGCTTATTGTATTGATTTTTTATCACTTATTTCATTGTTTTATTTAGAAAAAATTAACAAATTTCCCCTTTTGATAACAATTATTCAGATTTTCAAAAGTTATTAACAAAGTGGTAAAATGTGGTAAAATGTGTAATTTATTTTGTATTTTTGACATGTTAAAGTTACGTTAAACGATGCAACCCTTAAACGGCACATATTATTGCAAAATGGATTCGAAAGGTAGAATAATGTTACCGGCCGAACTACGCAAGCAATTATCTGATTTACAGATGACTGATTTTGTGCTGAAAAGAGCGGTGTTTCATGATAACTTGGAAATGCATCCCAAAAACGAATGGGACAAGTTAATGGAAAAATTAAACAAACTCAATCGTTTTAAAAAGAAAAATATCGATTTTTTGACGCGTTTTCTCGCCGGTGTGCGTAATGTCAATATTGACAGCACGGGCAGATTGCAAATCCCGAAAGATTTAGTCAATGCAGCCGAACTAAAAAAGGAAGTCGTGATTGCATCGGCTATCAATATTTTGCAAATCTGGGATAAAGACTCTTATGAAGCTTTCTTGCAAGAAAGTGCGCAAGATTTTTCCGGTTTAGCCGAAGAAGTCATGGGTGATATAGATTTTGACGATGAGTAAGCTGTCGCAAACATATCATGTCCCGGTCTTGCTCAAAGAATCGGTTGACGGCTTAAACATCAAGCCGGATGGCACTTATGTCGATGCTACCTTTGGCGGTGGCGGACATTCGCAAGAAATTTTAAACCGATTAGGACCGGAAGGACGGCTCTATGCCTTTGATCAAGATACCGATGCCGTGCAAAACAAGATAGATGACCCGCGATTCACGCTGATTGAAGGCAATTTTGCCAATATGAAAAATTATTTACGTCTCGAAGGTGTCAAAGAAGTGGATGGTATTTTGGCAGATTTGGGAATTTCATCACATCAAATCAATCAACCAAAACGGGGCTTCTCGACCCGGTATGATGAAAAACTCGATATGCGCATGGATAAAAATGCTGATTTGACCGCTTATGAGGTTGTCAATCAATATGATGAATATGATTTACGTAAAATTTTTTCGCAATACGGCGACTTGAAAAATGCGGCAACATTGGCAAAAGCTATTGTTAAAGCTAAAAGCGAACAACCGATTAGAACAACCGGGGAATTGAATGAGATTGTGTCAAAGCATTTTCCAAAGCTTAAACTTAACAAATTTTTAGCCAAGCTTTATCAAGCCATTCGTATTG
>JALWLE010000026.1 GCA_026996605.1 Flavobacteriales bacterium | reverse complement strand
AGTAATTTTGTGCTATCTTGAAATATACGACATCATTACCGGCATCTAATGATAAACATTGTTCAAACAAGTCATTTGATTGTTGATAATTGCTTTTGATCCGCTCGGTCATGGCATCATAAAAGTAGTCGTCAAAAGCATCGGTCTTTTGATGCTCTTGTGCCGACAAATGCCAAACCGATAGCCAAAACAATAAAATAAAATATCTCATAACCGACAACTTACAATTTTTATTCCAAAGTTGAATAATCGCCAAGGTTTAATACTTCAAAATTGCCATCGTATTTAACAAAACTACCAATCATTGAATCTTTAATGTCGGCATTTTTAATCGTAGTATGATTTTGTATCAAAGAATTTTGGACGTTAGAATTTTCAATTTTACTACCGTTACCTATTGATACATAAGGACCTACCGTACTATTGATAATTTCAACACCATCAGCAATATAGCAAGGCTCAATTATCTCTGAATCAACGACTTTAATATTATTTGAAATTAAGTCTTTGCCTTCATCAAAATCATATTTAAGGACTTTGGCATTGGTTTCTACCGCTACTTTCGGATTGCCAAAATCCATCCAATCGGAAACGGTTCCGGGTTTGAAAATTAGCCCTTTACGTTTCATGTTTTCCAAAGCGGTGGTCAGTTGGTACTCGCCACCAATGCGGATATTTTGGTCAAACAAATATTGAATCTCGTCTTTGAGCTGCTTGCCTTCTTTAAAATAATAAATGCCGATGATAGCCAAATCGGATACAAATTCTTTGGGTTTTTCGACAAAACCTTCTATTTCGTTTTTGTCATTGAGTTTAACCACCCCAAAAGCTTCGGGTTTATCAACTTTTTTAACCCAAATAATACTATCGGCATTATTATCTAGATCAAAAGCACCTTTAAACAGCGTATCGGCATAAGCAACGACAACAGGTCCATCGAGCAAACTTTTGGCACTGTATATGGCATGTGCCGTACCAAGTGCGTCGGTTTGATAATCTATTTGACCGGTTGCGCCGATATCCAAAGCGATGTCAAGTAGCTGTTTCTCAACATCTTTACCAAATGATGGCTTGATGATAAATGAGATTTTATCTATGGGTTGCTGCATGACTTGGGCTATTTCTCTTACCAATCTTTCAGCTATACTTTTACCGGCTACCGGAATGAGCGGTTTTGGAGTTTGTAAGGTATGCGGACGTAAACGCGTGCCAAGTCCGGCCATGGGAATGATAATATTCATAATATTAGTTGAATGTTATAATGTTAAAAGTTTTCTATTTTTTAGATTTTTTGTGTGATTTATGACGTTGCGGATAAGGTTGATAATCAACATCTTGGTTAATTGTAAAACTTTTTATCAATTTGCCTTTTTGGTCATAAAAATCAATTTTAATATGACGGTCTTTGCCTTTGCCTACGATGTTAAAAATGGCAAAATTTCGCACTTCTATAAGTGTGTTTGGCAAACGCAAACGATTTGGTTCATTTTCGGCATGGGTATTGGGTCCGGAAGTAAAC
>JALWLE010000025.1 GCA_026996605.1 Flavobacteriales bacterium | reverse complement strand
GTTTGACGCCTAATGGTACGGACCGTGATTCCAGCACCTGTTGGGAACTGACCACGAGCGGGGATGCCAGCGGTAACTGCACCGATTACCTCCCCACCGTAGACACCGACACCGTAGTGGCGAACGGCTATGAGCGGGTGACGAGCGTGGGCGTTTCGAACAACGGCGTGCCGGTTTCGGGCTACGTCTACGAAGATGCTCAACCCAATATGGTTCGCGAGCCAGGTGAGGACTGGACCGGCGGTGCTACCGTGTACGTGAAGCTGATTGACAGCTCCGGGAGCGTCATCCGCGTGGCCCAGGTTGACCCCGGCACCGGTGCTTACCAGTTTGACGCGGTGGCCGCTGGGAACTACACCCTCATCGTGGACGACAACGGCGATACTGCTGATACTGCGCCGAACCCGCCCGCTGGCTGGCTGTTCACAAGCCCTGACAGCGGCAGCCGGACGGTTACGGTGGGGACCAGCCCCGTGAGCGGCCAGGACTTTGGCCTGTTCCACGGCGCGCGGGTGGAAGGTGTGGTCTTCCGCGACACCGGCGACGGGGCTGGCACGGCGAACGACGCTGTGCAGAACGGTGACGAACCCGGCGTGCCGAACGTGACGGTTCTGGTAAGCGACGGTAGCCACACCCGCACCGCCACCACCGACGCCAGTGGTCATTACCTGCTCTACGTTCCGGCCGGCTGGGGTAACGTCACACTTTCGCACGGGCTGCGGCCGGCCAGCGGGTACAACACTGGAGGTTCGGGGGTGCACCAGGCTGCGGACTGGGCCGACGCTTCGTCCAGCGATTCGGGCGCTGCTCGTATCGAGCTTGGCTCTGCGGCGGACATCAGCGGCCAGACCCTTGCCGGGTTCAACTTTGGCGTGGTCTACAAGAGCTCCTTCCGCCCCGACCAGCAAGGCACCGTCACCAGCCCCGGAACCGTCACCTACGCCCATACCTACAAGCCGGGCACCCAGGGAACGGTCAGCTTCTCCCGCGCGAGCGGCGACTATACCTACCAGCTGCGCCTGGATTGGAACTGCGACGGCGACTTTGACGACGGTGGTGAGGAATGGCAGGCCGTTGCCGCCACCAACCAGCCTTCGTTCGCCGTGAACGATGCCTGGCCCCGCAACCCCGACGGCTCCTTTGCTGCTTGCAACGTTGAGGTTCGCGTCCTGGTCCCCGACGGCGAGCCCGAGGGGGCGGTGGACGTCGCCCAGATCTCCGCTTCCCTGGCTTGGTCAAACAACAACGCCGTTACCGACCCCGCCTCCCTGACCGACACCACTACTGTTAGGGTAAATAGCACCTTGCAGCTGGAAAAGGTGGTGCGCAACGTGACCCAGGACACCGACTTTGGTACCTCGGCGTCCGGTCGGCCCGGCGACGTTCTCGAATACTGCATTCGCTACCGCAACATCGGTGCCGAGGACGTTACCCAGGTAGTCATCAGCGACCCCGTGCCCTTCTTTGCCGACATGGTCCTGGGTGCGTACAGCGGTAAGGACATCCTCTGGCTTGACGCCGGCGGCGCCACCCACGAGCTAACCG
>JALWLE010000024.1 GCA_026996605.1 Flavobacteriales bacterium | reverse complement strand
TCTGTTATACTTTCTACCAGTTCTCTTTTCAAACTCAGCAAAAACTTCTTCTATAACAGCTCTACTATCCATCAATGCTTTGTGTTGTTTTGCTTTATGCTCAAAGTGCCAATCCTCTTCTGTTTGAGCACCATAAGTTACCGGTCTGCTAAAATCAAGTAAATCATCTTTTGTTTTATAATCACCTATAAATTCATAAGCTTCATCATCTTGCAATGGTCTTACATTTTGAGCAGTATGAGAGCAGATAAAACCATCTTGATGAACTATAACTGGAAGTCTTACTCTCATATCCTCACCAATCTTAAATGCACAAAGCATAAGATCATATGCCTCTTGAGGATTAAAAGAGCATAGATTTATCCATCCTGCATCTCTAACTAGATACATATCAGAGTGATCACCATTTACATTTAGTGGAGCTGCTAGTGCTCTGTTTACCATAGCTAGTACTATTGGAAGTCTCATACCACTAGCTTGGTAAAGCACCTCTACCATCAAAGCTATACCTTGTGAGCTACTAGCCGTTGCAACTCTACCACCAGCTGCTGCTGCACCTACACAACCACTCATAGCAGCATGTTCACTCTCTACCATAACAAATTCACCATCAACATATCCATCTGCTAAAAATTTTGAATAATTTTGTACAGTTGGAGTAGATGGTGTAATAGGATATGCTGCAACAACATCTATTTGAGCTTGTCTCATAGCCTGTGCAAAGGCCATATTACCATCCCAAACTTCTACCTCTTGTAACTCTAATTTCTCTGCCATTATTTATCCTTACTCTTTTTCTTTTTTTGAGGCCATTTTGCCAAAGCCTCTTCATTTGATTCAGTTTCATTAAACATTAAAAGTGATTTTGGATTTGTAGGACAAACCTCCACACAAACTCCACAACCTTTACAGTGATCATAATCAATACCAATCATCTTTTTATCTCTACTTACTATAGAAGTATCCGGACAAAATACCCAACAATTTTGACAATCTATACAAATATCTCTGTTATAAACTGGTTTTAATACTCTCCAATCACCAACATACGCCCTATATGAGTTCCACTCTGCATAAGGGCGATCCTCCTGTTTAGTCTCTACTGCTTTATCAAACTCTCCCTCAAAAGAAAAAAGCAGTGTTCCATCATTTACTTCATCCCAACCTACATATTTACTCATTTTTTACCCCTATTTTACTTCGTTATAGGCTCTCTCTATAGCAGCCATATTTGCATCTATTATTTTTTGTGGAAACTTAGCTAAAACCTTTTTCATAGCATTTTGAAAATACTCCAACTCAAACATTCCAGAAACCTTCATCAAAGCCCCCAGCATTGGAGTATTTGGTATAGCTCTTCCTATAGTATCTAGTGAAATTTGCATACAATCAACTACATATACCTCTTTGCCATCAAGTTTATTTTCTGGAACAGTTTTTAAAAACTCCTCTTTATCAAGGTGTGTAGTTATTATATACTTTGTAGTATCTTTTTCGTTTGCAGTTATATCTGCTGTATAAACTAGTGCTGGATCTATAACCAAAACATAATCT
>JALWLE010000023.1 GCA_026996605.1 Flavobacteriales bacterium | reverse complement strand
GCAATATGGAAACAACAATTTAAGGGAAAAGATTTGACTGATGCGCAAATTATAGAAGCAATGGTACAATACCCTAAATTGATAGAACGTCCGGTTGTTATTTATAAGGATAAAGCGGTATTGGCACGACCTGCTGAAAAAGTTTTGGACTTATTTCAATAATTTATTAAAGTCTAATAAATATTTTTTTTATAAAAATTAGCTCTATCTAAAAAATCATTTATGAAACCCTTATTTAAATATCTTACTGTCATTTTAATAGGAATTATTATTCTTAATGCCTGTAAAAAAGAAGAAAGTGAAAAACAAGTAACAAAAGTTGAGTCTAAAATTATTATTCACACCTATGTTTCCGGTTTAGGAAAAACAGCAGGCGTTCAAGTATCGTTACATTTGAATAATGGTCCTGCGATCGAACAAGTATCAGATACTGAAGGTAAAGCAGTTTATGAAGATGTACAACCGGGTTATTATTATGGAAGTGCTATTTATGATGACAATGGACAGGAATATATGATTGGTATTCCCAGCTTTAGGGTAGATGAAGGCAAAACTGTCGAAAAAGATATTGAATTGCAATAGATGGTTCTGTTACTTGTTTTTAAATAATTGTTTAGTAGCAAGTTGTGATTAGCCATATCCTGTTTGCATAGAATACGGCTATGATATTGATTAATGAATTATTAAAAAGTTTGGAAACTTATTAGCCACAAAAGCTCCATACGGAGCTTTTGTGTTGTCTTAAGATTGAGGCACCTAGCAGATTCGAACTGCTGTAAACGGTTTTGCAGACCGCTGCCTAGCCACTCGGCCAAGGTGCCTTGATTTGGGGTGACAAATTTAGCCAATTTTTAAAGCTTGACCAAATCTTTTCGCTTTTTTTTCAAAATCACACTGACGGCTTCTATATTACCACCAACAGGCGGATTAAGTTTGGTAACTTTAACTTCCACCTTTTCGGCAATATAAAACTCATTAAAAATTTGCTTTATGATACGCAGCGCAACCGTTTCCATCAATTTGGCTCTGATTTTCATTTCCGCCATAACTATTTCGTTAAGTCTGGTGTAATCTAACCCATATTGTAAATCATCGGTTTCTGCAGCTTTCGTCATATCGGTCTTTACTTTGATGTCCGTTCTGAATTCTGCCCCTATTTTTTCTTCTTCATCCATGCAACCGTGAAAACTGTAAGTGCGTACATTTGATAAAATAATGTATCCCATATTTTTTTAATTTGATTGACAAAGTTAATAATTATTGATTATTTGATGAGTTTATTAGTGCCGAGTGGAAAGTAGAAAGTATCTAGTGCGACTTAGGTGCTTATTGCTTTGTTATTGTTCAAAATTCAGGTAAAAAGGAATATTGAAACTACTTAGATGAATTGTAAAGATTAATACTAGTTTGATTTTTATGAAAAAAGCCCCTACAAAATATGTAAGGGACTTTAAAAAGATCAATTTAATAAAAACGTCTTATTTATCTTCTTTTTTCTCCTCTTTTCCCTCTTTAAAAAGTTCTTTTTGAATAATTTCATCATAAACATTTTCAGGAAGAGCCCCCGGTTGCATCATAGGTGTACCTTCAACGGGAATAAATAAAATACTGGGGATACTACGAATACCGAACATACCTGATAATTCACGTTCTTTTTCGGTATCAACTTTGTAAACCTTGAGTTTACCTTCGTATTTATTTGAAAGGTTTTCCATAATGGGCGCAACCATTTTACAAGGTTGACACCAATCTGCCCAAAAATCTACTATAGCGGGCACATCACCTTTATATTTCCATTCTTTTTCGTTTTCGTAATCAAAAATTTCGTCTTTAAATTTTTGTAATGTCAATTCAATTGTTGGCATAATTTTTATTTTTTGATGAGCTGCAAAGATAAAACATTTTATAAGCCAAAGTCAAGTATTTTGTAAAAAATGTAACTTATTAATTTTCTGTAAGATAAAAACAACAATGATACATTTGTTACATGATTCTTTATATTATTTTCTAATATATTCGTTTGTCTTTTTTTATTGTTTTAATTTCCGTACAATCCAATTTGTCAAAACCGTCACAAAAATAACGATAGATATAGAACTGATAGGCATTAAAATAGCAGCAACTATAGGCGTTAAATGATTGGTAACCGCAAAGCTCAAGCCAATAATGTTATAAAAAAATGCAATGACAAAACTGATATAAATAATCCGTTTGGTTTGTCTGGCAACTTGTAAAAAATCAGGCAATTGTAAAAGTTTGTCCGCTTTTAAAATTCCGTCGGACGAAGGTGTAAATACATTGGTGTTTTCTGATATGGCTATTCCGACATCGGCTTGTTGCAGCGCGCCGGCATCGTTGAGTCCGTCCCCTATCATCATAACGCTTTTACCTTGTGTTTGCAAGTCTTGTATAAAATCCATTTTGTCGTGTACGGACTGGTTAAATCGATAGCTTGTGTCTGAAGGTAATAGTTTTTCCAAAACCGGTTTTTCGGCATCATTGTCGCCTGATAAAATATACAGCTTATAGTGTCGTTGTAATCTATCAAACAAGTTTTTTAATCCTTTGCGGTAATGCGCTTCAAATACAAATTTCCCGATTATATGATCATTGACAGCCACCCAAACGCTTGTGCCTTGTCCGGTAACAGATGCTCCGGTAAATGAAGTTGAACCGATTTTGTAGGTTTTATCGTCCTTTTGAGCTACGATACCCTGTCCGGTTATTTCTTCTACTTTATCTAAACCGGTTATAGAAATATCAGCTAAATAATCATAAATCAAACGACTCAACGGATGATTAGAAGCCTTAACCATGGTTTTAATAACAGATTTTTGTTCAGGGTTCAAGTTTTGTCCTTCATAATGAACTTTATATTTTTCTTGCAAAGTCAATGTGCCTGTTTTGTCAAAAACGATACTGTCTATTTTAGACAAGCTTTCAATAATTTGGGCATTTTTTAAATACAAATTACGGTAACCGAATTGCCGAAGAACATTACCAAAAGCAAAGGGTGCAGATAGGGCTAGTGCGCACGGACAAGCTATAATTAATACGGCGGTTATCACCCAAATAGCCGTGCCGAAACCTGCTGTTATCCACCAATAAACACCGGAAAATAAAGCAATGCTTAAAATAATAAAGGTAAAATATTTACTGATTTGGTCGGTCAAATTTTTAATGTTTCCGGTATTCGGATTTTGAAAAGCTTCACGGCTCCATAGTTTGGTTAAATAACTGTTATCCACATCGTTGATGGCTTCTACTTCGATATAACCGCCTATTTGTTTACCACCTGCCAATAATTGGTCGCCTACTTGTTTTTCAACGGGCAAAGATTCTCCGGTTACAAAACTGTAATCAATCAATGCCGGATTTTTCATCAAAATACTATCTACGGGAATAATCTCTTCATTATGTATGATAAACCGGTCGCCGGGTTTTAAATCTTTAATTTCTATGATTTCTTCTTTACCGTCTGCTATTTTAGTCACGGCAATCGGAAAGTAGGATTTGTAATCGCGCTCAAAAGACAAATAGTCATAGGTAATTCGTTGAAAATATTTGCCCAACAACAAGAAAAACACCAAGCCGGTCAGACTATCAAAAAAGCCCTGGCCCGTATCGGTTAAGATTTCATAAGTGCTGCGCAAAAACAAAACGGTTATACCCAAAGCAATTAAAATATCGACATTGACAATTTTTTGTCGTAAGCCTTTAATAGCACTTTCAAAATAATCTTTTGCCGAATAAAAAACCACCGGAATGGCGAGTCCCAAAGACAACCAACGAAACAAAGGTGCAAATTTTTCTATCCAAAAGCCTTCTCCTTGAATATATTCCGGCAGCGACATCAACATGATATTGCCAAAGGCAAAGCCGGCAATGGCTAATTGATATAATAATTTTTTGTCCGATTGTTTTTTGTCTTTATTCAGGTCTTCCAAACTGATTAAAGGCGGGTAGGCAATAGAAGCCAAAATTTCAACGACTTGACGCAAGCTTATTTGACTGCCGTCATAAGTAATTCGCACGTTTTTTGTCGGAAAATTGACTTCGGAATGTTTTATGGCTGGATTGAGTTTATCGAGATGTTCCAAAACCCAAATACAAGAACTGCAATGAATATTAGGAATGTAAAAATTAACGATTTTAGTGTTTCCGTCATTAAATTCTAATAATTTTTTCTCGATATCCGGATTGTCTAAATAAGCATATTTTTGCTTGATGCCTTCATCAATTTCATCGGTTTTAATCCCGGGATTTTCATTTATGGTATAATATTGTGATAGTTGATTTTGATTTAAAATTTCATAAACCGTTTTACAGCCGTTGCAACAAAAAGGTTTTCCGTCAAACCAAACAGTCTCACTTTCGGACATTTCCAATCCGCAATGGTAACAGGTTAGTTTTTTATGATGATTTGATAGTTTGTTTTGGTTCATAGATTATTTTGCTCTTTGATGCCTACTTATTGCTTTATACTGTATTACTGCTACTAACTTGATGAAATGATGATTTGTTTTACTTCATAGAAAGTTTTGTTGTATAATGCCTACTCATAACTTCAAACCAAATTTCTGCATGTAATTTGAGGAAATGAGGAATTTATGCTGGTTCATACAACACTTTGTTTACTGATGAGAGATTATTGCTTCATAATAAATTACTGCTCATAATTTGAGGAAATGAGGCGTTGATGTCCGATGTCATTTCGATCCGAGAAATTTCAATTCTCAATTCATTCGCACTTGGCACTTTTTCGTTTTCCACCTTCAACTAAATTACTTCCCCGAAGTAAAAAGTTGTAACAAAAACATTAAAATCATGACGATCATAATCATTCCCATAATATATAAAACAGTATCTTGACTTTTCATTTATTTAATTTTTTTTGACAAAGATACGGATAAATTAAAAAGACCTGACAGGTTTTGAAAACCTATCAGGTCTATAAAAAAACAAATAAGGCGTTCAAAATGAGTACAGTCAATGCTTGAGAAAACCCGATTAAAAGTATCTTGAAAAGATATGCCTTATGGCAATTCTAAAAATGTTTTTAAAAATTATTCTTTGGCTCTATCATAATCTTCTATCTCATTACAAGTATCTGCACCTGAAAGAACCGAAAGAATGTCAACAAGAAGGATGTCGTGTAATGAGTGAAGTTTGTCTAAATCGTATCTAGGGTCGTCTATTTACCCTAATAAGTTATAAGGTTTTAAATTCATAACATTCACTCTAAAACATTGATAACCAATATAATATGCAAATATCACGTGAAGTATCAAAACAAAATTCTATCTTTTACTCTGTTTTTTCTTAAATTATAGTTCGTTTGCCCTGTGTAATTCATAGCATTTTATATATACATTTAAAAAAATTGCTTATTTTTATACATTCTAAAAAACAGCTTGTTCTATGGATATTTTTTTGATTGTATTAGGATTTATTTTAATTATAGCCGGTTTAATTGGTTGTGTCTTACCCGGTTTGCCCGGACCACTGACGGCTTGGTTAGGTTTGGTAGTCACCACACTTTCCAAGGTAATTCCGGACGATTGGTCATTTATCGGTGTAACTTTTGTTATTGTGTTGATAATTACTATATTGGATTATGTTATACCAGCTATCGGGACTAAAAAATTCGGTGGTAGTAAATACGGGACTTTTGGGGCTGTTACCGGTGTAATTGTCGGTTTCTTTGTGCCCATACCGGGAGGCATCATAGCAGGAGCTTTTGCCGGTGCTTTTATTGGTGAATTGATAAAAAATAATGATACTGCACAAGCTTTAAAAGCCGCTTTTGGTGCTTTAATCGGTTTTTTGGTTTCTACCGGAATGCAACTGATTGTAACTTTAATTTTTTTAGGACTTTATATCAAAATATTAAAAGACAATTGGGATACCATCATGCAACTTTTTTAAAACTTTATGACCGACCTGAAACTTACCGCCACTACTTTTTACGGATTAGAACAAGTCCTCGCTGACGAGTTGCAACAATTGGGTGCCAAACATGTCAAAATAGCTAACAGAGCAGTTTATTTTGAAGGCGATTTGGGTTTTTTGTACAAAGCCAATTACAATTTGCACACTGCCCTACGAGTTTTACGGCAACTAAAAAGTTTTAGGCAGATTTATAAAGCCCAACAATTGTACCGTGCCATTGCCGGAATTGATTGGTCCAAATGGTTTTCACCACAACAAACTTTCAGAATTGATGTAACCGGACAAACCAAATATTTTAAGAACACCAACTTTATCGCCCTAAAAGCCAAAGATGCCATAGTCGATCAGTTTAGAGCTGCTTATAACCAACGCCCCGACATCGACTTAAAGCAACCGGACATCAGAATTGTTTTACATTTTAAAGACCAACATCTCGATGTACTTTTGGATAGTTCGGGCGAACCGCTTCACAAACGCGGTTATCGGACCAAAACTAATATCGCACCACTTAACGAAGTTCTGGCTGCCGGTATTATTAGTTTGTCAGGTTGGCAAGCTCAAAAAAGTCTGTTAGACCCTATGTGCGGTTCTGGCACGATCTTGATTGAAGCTGCCATGCAACAAATGCAAATTCCTGCTGCAATAAACCGACAAAAATTTGCGTTTGAAAACTGGTCTGATTTTAACTCGTCGCTTTTTGAACTGATTAAAAACAGCAGTATTGATAAAATTAGAGAATTGCCCGCCGGCATCAAACTCACCGGTTATGACAAAGCACCGTCAGCGGTTGCCAAAGCCCGGCTAAATATTAAAAATGCTCATTTAGAAGACTTTATCCGTATAGAACAAGCTGATTTTTTCAAAACAAAAGCTGTTGATTCTGAACTATTTCTGCTGTTTAACCCGCCTTATGACGAACGTTTGTCCATAGACATCAAAGCTTTTTACAAAAACATTGGCGATACACTAAAACAAACCTACACCGGCTCGGAAGCTTGGCTGTTGACCGGCAACTTAAAAACCCTTAAATATGTAGGTCTGCGCCCCTCCAAAAAAACAAAACTGTTTAACGGCAAACTGGAAAGCCGTTTGGTGCAGTATTTGATGTATGCGGGGACGAAAAAAATAAAAACAACCCAAAATTAATGGGATAAACTTTCCAAGATTATTTTTAATATATCAGGGCTTTTGACTGTAAACTGTCGCATACGTTCCCTTATTTCAGAATGACGCATTTTGAGCCAAGTATTTAGAATTATTTCGCCGGTTTCCTTTTCGTTTTTACCTTTAATAGATTGTACTTGTTCCGACACTAAATCCAATATGTTTATCCCTTTTTCTTTCATATGTT